>JBIIIA010000080.1:0-10896 GCA_044235195.1 Thermoflexales bacterium | reverse complement strand
CGATGCATCAAAATCGCGACTTCCAGAAAAACGTAATACCCGATGGTGACGACGATGAAGGCGACGGCGCGCGCCGCGGCACGTAGCTTGCGAAACACGCCGTCAGTATAGGCGGTCACGGAGATGCGCCTCTCCGATTCTGCGCACATGCCACTCTGTTCGTATAATCTTCGCGTGTTTCGTTCGGCCCACTTACGAGGCCTTTTACTCGCCACTGTCGCCGCTGCACTCAGTGCGTGTTCCGCCGGCGCAGAAGCTACCGTCACGCCGACGATTTTCGTCGCGGACCTTCCCTTGGCACACCCCACACGCACTCCCCGGCCTACTCCGGTCGTCGCCGAAGAAAACATACTCGACGGAATTCAGGTGGAACAGATCGGATCGAATCCATTTACGGTGCGCGGCTTGAGCATCGTCCGTACCACCGCGGATGGGATCGAAGGCCTGGGCGAGGTGCTTAACACGACGGGTAATGCATACGCTCGCACACAGGTTCGGATGGCGCTGCACGATTCGGCTGGCAAAACGCTCGCTGAAAACACCGTACTGGTAGCTCGCAGCGTGATCGGACCGAACGAGATCTCACCGTTTCGCGTTCACTTCCCGTCACCGCCGATCGGAGTGCATTCGGTGAGCGTCGAGGCCATGACCGGCGATCCAGTCGACACGTCGCGCGTCAAAACCTTCGTGGTCGCGGATGTCACGGAAACGAAGAGCGATTCGAGCGTGATCATTCGTGGCCGATTGCCGAGCCTCACCGAAATAGTCGATAGCCTCGAACCGATCCGCTACGGCGAAGAGCCCTTCGTCACAGATATTTACAACGCAGACGACATCCGCCCAATCCTCTACACCGTTCAGGCAGGAGACACCCTGCTCGGCATCGCGACGAAGATAGGCGTGAAGGTCGACGATATCACCGCGAACAACCCGGGTCTGCTCGCCGACACGTTGCAGGTCGGCTCAGAAATCATCGTGCGCTCCGCCGGAAGCAGAGTACAGCTCACCGTCGTAGCCTATGATCGCAAACGTCGTGTCGTTGGTCATCGCATCTTCGACCTCACGGCTGCAGCACAAACGGCCGACCAGACGCAGAATAATACGCCGTTCGAGGTCGTCGTCATCACGTTCTCTCACGACATCGCCGAATCGACGATCATCGCCGAGGTCACGCGCTAGACGCCGTGTTCGCCCCATCGCTGCTCCCCCTGCTCATTTTGGCTGCCGCTGTTCTGGCCGTGGGCGGCCTGCTGTACTGGCTGTTCGTCATCACCGAAGGGGCATACCTCGGCCGCCGCATCGTGGTCTTGCTGTACGATCACTTCGCTCCTCACTACGACCGCGTCAAGGAATATGATCCGCGCGCCGATGCGTTCCACCTCTCCGGGCCGATCGTCGCACACGACCGACGCGCACGGGTGCTCGACGTGGCGACCGGGACCGGCCGTCTGCCGGCAGCGCTGAGCGACATGCGCACCTTCACCGGGGTTGTGCACGGCGTCGATGCCTCGGCAGAAATGCTGCGCCGCGCCGCGCCGAAATTCGCAGCGGACGATCGCGTTCACCTGCACCGCGCCGATGCCATGCACCTGCCGTTCGCCGACGAATCTTTCTCCTGCGTCACGTGCCTCGAAGCGCTCGAGTTTTTCCCACAGCGTCGCACTGCGCTGCGCGAACTGCTGCGCGTGCTGCAGCCCGGCGGCCTGCTGCTCGTCTCCAATCGCATCGGTCCGGACGCATGGAAGTTCCCCGGCCGCGCCGTCTCCAGTGCCGATTTTGTGTCCGAACTCCACGACCTCGGCACCGTCGACGGGAACTGCCGCGATTGGCTCGTCGACTACGACCTGATCATCGCGAAGAAGGCGCGCTGAACCAGCGACGCTGCCACGTGCGCGGGCCGTCGCCTCGCCCGATCCGCCCCAGCGCCGCGTCGATCGCCTCGCGCAGCCGCCGATCCTCCGCACGCAGCAGCACCGCATACGGCTCCGGTGCCACGGCGATGCAGCGCACTTCCTCGTGCGCCGCACCGCTGCCGTGCGGCGGACATCCGATGCGCAGCGCGTAGTCCCCCGAAATCACGGCCGCCTGCACATCGCCGCGGCGCAGCGCGTGCTCCGCCGCGGCATCGTCCGCGGTCGCCTCCCTCTGCAGATTCGCCACCCGCCGCTGCCGAAAACGCACCACGCGATCCGCCGCACCGCCGCGCGCCACAGCCACACGCGCACCGATCAAATCGTCCATCGTCCGCACCTCGGAATCACGGCTCACCAGCAGGCGCGGCCCGACGTCGAGATACAGCCGCGACCAGGCGAACTGCGGCCGCCCACCCTCCGGCGTCGACGCCGACACGTACACGTCGACCCGGCCGACCTGCAGCGCGTCGAACCGACCGTCGTAACCGACCGGCTCCACCACCAGCGTCAAGCTCAGCTCGGACGCCAGCGCACGCGCCACGTCGGCTTCGTAGCCGTCCCAGCCGTCTGCGCCGTAAAACGAAAATAGCACGGACGAAGGATCGACGCCCACGCGCAGCACACCGCCCTCGCGAATGCGCGACCACGTGCGAAGATCGCGAAATTCGCGCACCGCGATCGGCGCCGCTGCGGCTGCGACGATCAACGCCAGCGCCGCGATCAATGCGCGTCGCATCAGTGCACGACGACCACGGTGCCCAGCGGCGCCCACGAATACAGCCATGCCGCCTTCGACGTCGGAAGATTGACGCACCCGTGGCTCATCGGCACGCCGAAATTGTGATGCCAGTACGTGCCGTGCATCGCATAGCCGCGGTAAAAGAACATGGCATACGGCACGTTCGGCAGGTTGTATCCCGGACCGCGCATGCGCACGCGCCGATATTTGCGCAGGATGCGAAACGTGCCGCGAACCGTCGGCGTCGCACGCCGGCCACTCGAGATCGCCGTCGACATCATCACGCGGCCGTTCTGCCACGCGATCAGGCGCTGCGAGGACAGACGCACCTCGATCCACTTCCCGCGGCGCGCCGCCGCATCGTCCGCAGACGCCGGTGCGACGTCGACGCACATCGCCACCGCCATGAACACCGCGACGAATGAGAGGAAAATTTTTCGCGCATTCATAACGAAGATTGTAGACCTCGCCTCACGGTTTCCCTTCGAGAAAACACACCAGGCCGTCCGCGATGCCGCGCGCCACATCGGCGGCACGGTCTTCGACGACCTTGCGATCGAGAAACATGAAGCCGGTCTCGATGATGGCCGCCGGCGTGCCGGCGTCGATCTTGTAGAAGCCGTGGTACTCGAGCATGTTCGCCGTCACCGTATTGCGGTGGAAACGCAAGCCGGTGGCGCGCTCGTAGTTTTCCGTCAGGCACTGCACCAGCCGATCTTCGACGTCCGGCACTGCGCTGTGCCGTGAGCGCGCCACTTTGTAGCCGGTCGCCAGGTCGTTGATGGACTGGCAGGAATCGGCGTGAATGCTGAGATACGCATCGGCGCGGTAGCCGTTCAGCCGCGCATCGAATTCGCCGAGGATGTCCACGGTGTAGCCGCGCTCCTGCAAGATGGCGGCCACACGCGAAGCATGCATGAAATTCAGCTCGGCCTCGGTGAACCCGTCCGCACACACCGCACCCGAGTCGTTGTCACGATGGCCGCTGACGATCCCGACGCGCCTTGCGGCGGGAGTCGGCGTGGCCATCACCGTCACGGCCGGTCCGGCAGCGGAAGCAGGCGTGGACGTGGGCGCCGCCGGCCGCGCCGAATGCAGCGCGCTGCGCAGCAGCGCCGAGCCGAATCCGGCGCATGCCACGGTCAGTACGAGCAGGGCCCACAAGCGAACTGCGGTGGAAACCGCATGGCTCGCCGCGGGCGTGGAAAATTCCGTCGGTCGTCTGTTTCCCTTCACGTCGGCACCTCACGCCACAGCACATCGATGCCGACGCGCGGAAGCGGGCGAAAACCGAGCCGTCGATACAGATGCCCGGCCGGCAGCGACTTCAGCGTGTTCAGCGTCACGCGCCGTGCGCCCATCGCATGCACCCGCTGCATCGCACCGACGAGCAGCGCCGTGCCGAGGCCGCGCCGGCCGTAGCTCGGGTCGACGGCCAGCCGCACCACATGCGCATTCTCACCGTGCACCACGGCAAGGACGTATCCCACCAGGCGGTCGACGACGCGCGCCGCTGCGAAAACCTGCACCTGCGCCTGTGCGGCGCGCAGCACCGCTTCCGGATAGCGCCACGGCGCGGCGAACGCGCGCGCATCCACTTCGCTCAACACAGACAAATCCGACTCCGCGACGTCGACGATTTCCACGTCGGCGATCGATCCAGCCGACGCTGCCGCTGTCGGCGCTTCGTAGGTCACGACTTCATCGACGCGCCGGAATCCGCGTTCACGCAGCGCGTGCAGCAGCCAGCTGCCGCGCATGTCCACACACCACAGCGCCCGCACGTGCAGCATTCGTAGACGCGCCGCCTGTGCGTCGAGAATTTCCTGCAGCAGCCGCAGCGGCGCGCCGTCCTGCACCCACGCCCAGCGCAACCAGGCGTCCGCACCGCCGGGCACGAGCGGCGCCACGCACAGCGCCGCGCGATCGTCGTGCGCGTACATCACATGTTCGGCCAGCACTTCCGCCGAACGCCATTCGAGCATCTCGAACGTGCGCGCGTCGCCGGCCGCCAGGACGGGAATGCCGGTCATGAGTGCTCGTTTCCTTACACGCAGCGACTACCTGCGGAAGACCGTGAAGTGCAGCGCCAGCCGCTCGAAGTAGCCGTTCGACGTCGCTCCCACTGCGCCGAACTGCAGGTCGACCACCTCGACCTCGGCACGCAGCGACGATGTGACGATGTCGAAGCTGCCGAGGCGCGCCGGGATCGCATCGCCGCGATTGCGCAGCTTGTCGCGCACTGCTGCATCCGCGAACGCAAAGTCGGTCATCAGCACCTTGGTGGTGCTCTGGAAATCCGCTTTGTCGAAAAGCCACACGGCGAGGGCGATTACGCGCTCCGGCGAATCGACATCGATGCGCTCGATGACCGTGGCACCACACTCGCCGATCAGCTCTCCCAGCCCAGCCTGAATGGGAAATCCATTGTCGAAGTGATCTTTGCTGGTCGAAAGATCATAGATCGCATCGAACGTGCCGACGCGCTGCTCGCCAGCGGCCGCGCGCGCCGGCGTGGCGCCGGTCTGCGTCGTCGGTCGCAGAGGTGAATCGGACGTAGACGCCGGCGCACTGCGCATGCGCGGCTCGCCGGGGTCGGTATCGGGAGCGATGATATCGGCGCTCGCCGGAGGCGACTCCTGCGAATCCGTCGCGGGTGCGGGACGGACGGAGACGCGGCGAGCCGGGCGAGCCGGAGAAGCAGGCGACGGCGTATTCTCGGCATCGCTGGTCACATCCGACACGCCGTCGCGCGGGCCGAGCGCGCGCGTCAGCAGCCACAGCACCAGCGCCGCACACAGGATGAGCACGACCAGGCCGATCAATCCACCGATGCGCAGCAGATCGAGCGAAGCGTCGGCCGACTGCGCCGCGGCCACCACATCGCCCTGCGTCGCCGTCAGGCGATCGGACAAGGCCGAAAGATTCTGCTGGTCCTGCAGCGTGAATCGGCCGGCATCCGGATTCTGCTCGGCGGTATTTTCCTTCGCAGCCACTTCCGACGCCCCGCGCACCATCTCGGCTGCCGTGGCCGGTGAGACTTCACCGGTGGTCACGCCCAGCTCGTCGCGCGCCGCGGTGAGCGCCGCCTCGCTGGCCGCGCCGCCGAGCGCGGCGAAGCGCGCCGCCGCCCGCGCGGCATAGTAATCGCGGTACTGCGGAAAGTTGCCGCTCGGGTCGAAGTACAAATCCTGTGGCGTCGCCCCGCCCTTCAGCATCGTCGGCGTGACCACCGCGAAGAGCAAATACGCGCCGAACGCCGTGCCGACCACGAAGCCGGCCAGCAACGCCGCGAGCATCAGTGAACCGCGAGTGCTTCTCATAGATGTCTTAGATTCTACTCGGGGAAGGCCAGAAGAGTGCAGCCCCCACCTTCGAAACGAAGGAAAGGTACCCGGCTTCTAAGAAGCCGGGTACCTTTCCTTCGTTTCGAAGGTGGCCCGCTTGACAGCACCCGTCGGATTCGGTAAGCTTCCTCTCGTTCGAAAACCGATTTGCACTCAGCGCAACTCTTATCCAGAGCGGTGGAGGGAACGGCCCGACGATACCGCGGCAACCTAGGCTGGTCTACGACCTGCATCAGGTGCCAAATCCGACAGTGACACTGGAAGATGAGAGGAGGCGACGCCGTATGGTTCCGCCCTCTTGCTCACTCCGCGCAAGAGGGCGTTTCGTTTTTCACTCGGCCCCGACGCCGGCGCGCAGGACCGAACCAACAACGCGCCGGCACACATACACGGAGACTTCGAAAACCTTATGACCACGGAACGCAAACCCGGACTCGAAACCATCGCCCTGCACGGCGGCCAGACGCCCGACCCGGTCACCGGCTCGCGCGCGTTGCCGATTCATCAGACCACTTCCTTCCAATTCAAGAACACCGAACACGCCGCCAACCTGTTCGGCCTGAAGGAATTCGGCAACATCTACACGCGCCTGATGAACCCGACCAACGACGTGGCCGAGCAGCGCATCGCCGCGCTCGAAGGCGGCGTCGGCGGCCTCGTCACCTCGTCCGGCCAGGCGGCCGAGACCTTCGCCGTGCTCAACCTGGCGCAGGCCGGCGACCACATCGTCGTCTCGACCGGCATCTACGGCGGCACCTGGAACCTCTTCCGCCACACGCTGCCGCGCCTCGGCATCGAGGCCACCTTCGTCGATCCCGACGACCTCGACGGCTGGCGCGCCGCCATCCGCCCGAACACGCGCGCCCTCTACGGCGAAAGCGTCGGCAACCCGCGCCTCAACCTCTTCCCGATCCGCGCCGTCGCCGACATCGCCCATGAAAACGGCATGCCGCTCATCATCGACAACACCACGCCCACGCCGTTCCTGCTCCGCCCGATCGAGCACGGCGCCGACATCGTGGTGCACTCGACGACCAAATACCTCGGCGGCCACGGCCTCAGCCTCGGCGGCGTCATCGTCGACAGCGGCACGTACGACTGGGCCAAGAGCCCGCGCCACGACGCTCTCTTCAATACGCCCGACCCCAGCTACCACGGCCTGGTCTACTCCGCCCTCGGCGCGCCCGCCTACATCCTCAAGGCCCGCCTCACCCTGCTGCGCGACATCGGCGCGGCGCAGTCGCCGTTCAATTCTTTCCTGAACCTGATCGGCATCGAGACGCTGCACGTGCGCATGGAGCGCCACATCGCCAACGCCAACGCCGTCGCCGCCCACCTCTCGCAGCACCCGCAGGTCGCATGGGTCAACCACCCCAGCCTGCCCTCGTACAAGTGGAAGGCGGAAGTCGATCGCGTGGCGCCCAAGGGCCTCACCGCGCTGCTCGGCTTCGGCATCAAGGGCGGCAAGGAAGCCGGCCGCAAGTTCATCGACTCGCTCAAGCTCTTCTCGCACGTCGCCAACATCGGCGACGCCAAGTCGCTGGCCATCCACCCGGCCTCCACCACCCACTCGCAGCTCACCCCCGCCGAACAGGCCCAGACCGGCGTCACCGACGACTTCATCCGCCTCAGCATCGGCATCGAGTCGATCGACGACATCCTGGCGGATCTGGATCAGGCGTTGGGAGCGGAGTAGAGAGTAATAGTGGATAGTGATAGTGGAAAGTGATGCACCGATAAGCCCCTATGCTTACGGATGACTACACACACCAAGATACGTGACTATCGAGATTTGATCGTCTGGCAAAAAAGCATAGACCTGGTTACTCAGGTCTATGCTTCAACCTTGCGATTTCCGTCCCACGAACTTTACGGCCTGACATCGCAAATGCGACGCGCAGCAGTGTCGATTCCGTCGAACATCGCTGAAGGTCAGAGCCGAAGCCATGCGACGGAGTTTCGACAATTTTTGTCCATCGCTCTCGGTTCAGCCGGAGAACTGGACACACAATTCATCATCGCAACGAGACTGGGATACATCGCAGACATCGCTTCTTCTGATATCTGCAACTCCATCGCAGAAATTCGACGCATGCTGCGCGGCCTGATGGAATCAACCTACAAATAGTTCCCCCCACTATCCACTATCACTCCCTACTATCACTCCCTACTATCACTCTCTGCTATCACTCTCTGCCCCGCCGCCCATGCTCGTCACTCCCCAACTCTTCCACTCCCCCTGGACGCTCACGCTGCAGAGCGGCGCTTCGCTCGGGCCGTTCACCATCGCCTACGAAACGTACGGTGAGCTCAATGCCGACCGCAGCAACGCGATCCTGATCTGCCACGCCTGGAGCGGAGACGCGCACGTCGCCGGCCGCTATTCGCCCGACGACGACAAGCCCGGCTGGTGGGACGACGCCGTCGGCCCCGGCAAGGCCTTCGACACCGATCGCTACTTCGTCATCTCGTCGAACGTGCTCGGCGGCTGCAGCGGCAGCACCGGCCCGGCGTCCGTCAACCCGCAGACCGGCCAGCCCTACGCGCTCACGTTTCCGATGGTGACGATCCCCGACATGGTGGCCGCGCAGCGCATGCTGATCGAACACCTCGGCATCGACACGCTGCTGTGCGTGGCCGGCGGCAGCATGGGCGGCATGCAGGCGCTGCAGTGGACGGTCTCGTTTCCCGACAAGGTGCGCTCGGCCATCGTGCTCGCCAGCACCGCGCGTCTGTCGCCGCAGACCATCGCGCTCAACGAGGTGCCGCGCCAGGCCATTTACGCCGACCCCAACTGGAACCGCGGCGACTACTACGGCCCCGGCCGCACGCCGCCCAACGCCGGCCTGGCCGTGGCGCGCATGATCGGCCACATCACGTTTCTCAGCGACGAATCGATGCGCGAGAAATTCGGCCGCCGCCTGCGCACCTCCGGGCGCTACGGCTACACCTTCGACACCGAATTCGAGGTCGAAAGCTACCTGCGCTACCGCGGCGAATCGTTCACCAAACGCTTCGACGCCAACAGCTTCCTCTACCTCAGCAAGGCCATGGACTACTTCGACCTGTCCTACGGCCTGCCGTCGCTGGCCCACGCCTTCCGCGAGGTCAAGACGCGCTTTCTCGTGCTGAGCTATACGTCGGACTGGCTCTACCCGAGCTGGCAATCCAAAGAACTGGTGCGCGCCCTGCTGCAGAACGGCATCGACGTCACCTACGTCGACATCGACAGCAACTACGGGCACGACGCGTTCCTGCTCGAAATCGATCGGCTGGCCGAGCTCGCGCGCGACTTCCTGCGGCGCTCCTGAACCATGACATCACTCCCTTCCGAACGCGCCGACTTCGCCGCCATCGTTTCCCTCGTGCCCAACGGCGCGCGCGTGCTCGACCTCGGCTGCGGCGACGGCCGCCTGCTGTCCGAGCTCATCACGCGCCGCGCCGTCACCGCGCGCGGCGTCGAGCTGAACGAAGCCGCCGTGCGCACCTGCATCACCCGCGGCCTGTCCGTCCGCCAGGGCAACATCGAGGAAGGCCTGGCCGACTACCCCGACGACGCCTTCGACGTCGTCATCCTCAGCCAGACGCTCGCCTGGCTCGGCCATCCGGCCGCGGTGGTGCGCGAAATGCTGCGCGTCGGCCGCGCCGCGCTCGTCAGCTTCGACAACGCCGGCTACTGGCGCACCCGCCTGCGCATGCTGCGCGGCGACGGCTTCGGCGCCGCCCTCGCCGACGGCGAATCACCATACCGCGCCGTCACCCTGCCCGAATTCGAACGCTTCGCCCACTCGCTCGGCGCCGCCGTCCAGCAGGCCGCCTTCGTCGCCGACCATCGGCCAGTCCGCTCGCTGCCGCGCCTGATGGCCCAGACCGCCATCTATTCACTCACGCGCCGCTGACCCTTAAAATCGCGCGCACCCCCTTGCATCCCGTCGACGGGTGTGATATAGTCTTGGGGTCAGCGAGATAAGGATGCGTGGTGTAGAGGCCTAACACGCTGCCCTGTCAAGGCAGAGACCGCGGGTTCGAATCCCGTCGCGTCCGTAAAACCGCCCGAGCAATCGGGCGGTTTCTCTTTTTCCCGGCGTCACCACATCGGCTGCGGCGGCGTGCCGCGATCGAAGTACATGAAGTACGGGTAGCCCTCGCCGATTTCGTAGAACGGACGAAAGCGCAGGCGCGCAGGCGCGCCGTCCGGCGGCGTCAGCCGAAAGATCGTCGGCGGATCGGCCTGCGGCGCATACGCCCCGTGCACGCCGCGCGGGCGGCCGGCCAACTCCGGCTGCAGCTGCCGCGCCAGCTCGGCATCGTCGAGCGGCAGGCGAATCGCCGTGTCGTGATACGCCCCTTCCAGCACGTACACCACCGGCCCGCGCAGCAGCGCCACCCGATCCGGGTGATTCTCGTCGGCGGCCGCCAGGCGGAAAGGCAGCGGCACGACCAGCTCCACGCGATCGCCGGCGCGCCACTCGCGCTCGATGGTCGCCCACGAACCCGGCGCGGCATCGGCAGGCACCGGCTCGCCGTTCACCGCCAGCGTCATGCCCTGCGCCCACGCCGGCACGCGGAAGCGCAGCGCCATGCGCGTCGGCGCGTCCGTCCGAACGCTGATGCGCACCTGCCCGTCGTCCGGATACGCCGTCTCCTGCCGTACCTCGACCGCAGCGCCGCCGTGGCGCCAGCGCACGACCGACGGCAGATACAAATTCACGAACAGGCCGCCCGCGTCGTGAAAGTAAATCAGGTTGTGGTACTCGGCCACGTTCTGCAAATAGGTGCCGGAGCAGCAGGTGAACGTCTCCCAGTTGTAGACCTTCATGCCGCCGCCGACGCGGTAGTCGCCGTAGTAGAACGCCCGCCCGCCCTCGGCGACCGGCAGCGCCGCGCCGATGGCGTT
>JBIIIA010000408.1:0-3343 GCA_044235195.1 Thermoflexales bacterium | reverse complement strand
TGCTGATCGCGCAGCATGTTCTCGCGCTGGTCGCTGATGCGATCGGTGACGAGGAAGCGCGGCACGCCGCGATCGCACGCCTCGCCGCACGGCACGCGGATCAGCTCGCTGAACGGCGCGTCGGCCATGTCCAGGCGCTGCGACAAATAGTTGAACACCGAGCGGCCGGTCACCATGCCGAGCGGCCGCCGCCAAATGTCGAGCACCGGCGCCACGCGATTGGTGCGCGCGGTGAACTCCCACGCCTCCGCGAGCGGCTGGGCCGGATTCAACGGCTCGATCGACGTGACGATCTGCTCGAAGCGCGGCGACGCGTCCTCGAGCAGCACCGGCGGCTGCAGGCCGAAATGCTGCAGCGCGAAGCGCGTCTGCGCATTCACGCTGCCGGCCCGCGCAGCAACGGTGTCGAGGCCGTCGCGTTCGCGCATCAGCCAGGCGTAGCCGATGGCCGAAGCGATGGCATCGGTGTCCGGATTTTTGTGGCCGACGACGTAAATTGGAGATGTGCTGATCATGGTTTTCGTGCCGCTCGTCTTTTACGTGCAAAAGCCGCAATCGACGCGCGACAATAATTATCCCCGCACACCGGCCGATGCGAAAGTGCGCCCCGCGGACTCAGCCGGCGTTCACGCGCGTGGCTGCGACGCCGCGCGTTCACGCCACATGCGCGCCAGACGCCGGTACAAATCGAGCTGATACCACGCCATCAGCAGGCTCAGATGCAGCCCGTGCACGCCGTCGACATAGCCGCGCAGCGAGAAAAAGCGCCGGCGAAATTCGCGCAGCGGCTGCAGCACGAAATTCCACGGCTTCGGGCGAATGCCCTGCTTGAACAGAATGCCGGCGTCGTATTCGGTGTAGCGGCGCTGCTTGGCGTGAAACTGCGCCACGTCGTCGTAGTTGAAATGCGTCAGTTCGTTTTTCAAGAAGCCGCGTTCGCCGTCGAACAACGCCACCTCATGCACTTCGCGCAGCGGATCGAAGCGCACACGGCCGACGCGAAACAGGCGGGCCTGAAAATCGGGCCACCAGCCGGCCCCCTTCGTCAGCCGGCCGAACAAATAATTGTGGCGCGGAACGGACCACACCGGGCGCGCGTCGGCGTCGGGAGAATCGACGACGGCGCGAATCTCGGCCGCCAGCGCCGGCGTGCAGCGTTCGTCGGCATCGACGAAAAAGACCCAGGAATCGGGAGCGCGGGCGGCCACGCAGTCGAGCGCGGCGTTGCGCTGCTGCGCGTAATTTTCAAAACGCGACTGCGCCACGTCTGCGCCGGCGGCGCGCGCGCGCGCCACGGTCTCGTCGACGCTGAACGAATCGAAGACCAGTCGACCGTCCGCCCACGCCAGCGAGGCGAGACAGTCGGCGATGTGACGCTGCTCGTTCAGCGTGAGGACGACGGCGATGATCGTGCGCATGGTTCGGATGCTAGCAGAACCACCGCCCGTACAATCGGCGCCGTGACTGCATCCGAATTCATCACCGTGATCGGCGGCGGACTCGCCGGGACCGAAGCCGCCTGGCAGATCGCGCAGCGCGGCGTGCGCGTGCGCCTGCACGAAATGCGCCCGATCCGCCGCACACCCGCCCACACCACCGACAAACTCGCCGAGCTCGTCTGCAGCAATTCGTTCGGCGCCGACGATGTCACCAAGGCCCCCGGCCTGCTCAAGCACGAGATGCGCGCGCTCGGCTCGCTCATCATCGAATGCAGCGAGCGCGCCACCGTGCCCGCCGGCGCTGCGCTCGCCGTCGACCGCGACGTGTTCGCCGACGCCGTCACCGCACGCATCGCGTCGCATCCACTCATCGAGCTGGTGCGCGGCGAAGTCGCCGAAATTCCGCCCGGCGTCACGATCGTCGCCAGCGGGCCGCTCACCTCCGACGCGCTGGCCGCCGACATCGCCCGCCGCAGCGGCAGCGCCCACCTGTACTTCTGGGACGCCATCGCGCCGATCGTCACCTACGAATCCGTCGACTTCTCCGTGGCATTTCGCGCCTCGCGCTACGGCAAGGACTCGGCGGCCGAGCCGGGCGCCGAACAGGAGAGCGAACCGCAGGGCGACTACATCAACTGCCCGATGTCGAAGGCCGAGTACTACGCCTTCATCGACGCGCTCGTCGCCGCCGAAACCGCGGCGCTGCGCGAATTCGAGCTGGCCGAGAAAGACCACTTCTTCGAAGGCTGCCTGCCCGTCGAAGTGCTCGCCCGCCGCGGCCGCGACGCGCTCGCCTACGGGCCGATGCGCCCGGTCGGCATCCGCGACCCGCGCACCGGCAAGCGCCCGTACGCCGTCGTGCAGCTGCGCCAGGACAACGTCGCCGGCACGCTCTACAACCTCGTCGGCTTTCAGACCAACCTTAAATTCGCCGAGCAGGACCGCGTGCTGCGCATGATCCCCGGCCTGAAGGACGCCGAATTCGTGCGCTACGGCGTCATGCATCGCAACACGTTCATCAACTCACCCACCCTGCTGCACCCGACGCTGCGCTTCCGCGCGTCCGACGGCGGCGACCCGCTCTTCTTCGCCGGCCAGATCGTCGGCGTCGAAGGCTACGCCGGCAACGCCGCCACCGGGCTGCTCGCCGGGATCAACGCCGTGCAAGCGCTGCGCAGCCAGCCGGAAATCACGCTGCCGCCGACCACCATGCTCGGTGCGCTGTGCCACTACGTCACCCACTGCGAGCCCAAGCACTTCCAGCCGATGAAGGCTGCGTTCGGGCTTTTTCCGGCGCTCGAAAATCCGCCGCGCGACAAACGCCTGCGCGCCGAGCAGCACTCCGCCCGCGCGCGCGCCGAGCTCGACGCCGCCCTCGCCGCGCACCCGGAGCTGCGCCCGGCATGACCGGCTTCCTCGCCGACGCCGACCTCAGCGTCAACCCGATCGAAGCCGCCCGCCTGTGCCGGCTGGCCGCGGGCGGTTCGTACGTCGACCTGACCAGCAGCAACCCGACGGCGCACGGCCTGCTCTTCCCGCCGGAAATTCTGCGCGCAGCCGCGGACGGCTACTGGGACGTGCGCCGCTACCGCCCCGACCCGCACGGCGCGCCGGCGGCGCGCGCCGCGATCGCGACGTATTACGAAACCCGGCGCGCGCCCGGCGCCGGGCCGTTCGACCCGGAGAACATTTTTCTCACCGCCAGCACCAGCGAAGCCTACGCCCTGCTGTTCGCCCTGCTCACCGAGCCCGGCGACAACGTGCTCGCGCCGCGCGCCACGTATCCGCTGTTCGAACATTTCGCCGCCGTGCATCACGTCGAGCTGCGCACCTACGAGCTCGAGGAAGCCAACGCGTGGGCCATCGACGAAGACAGCCTGCGCCGCGCGGCGGACCGTCGCACG
>JBIIIA010000079.1:0-10910 GCA_044235195.1 Thermoflexales bacterium | reverse complement strand
CTCGGTTCGGCGCAGGAGACGCCGAGCGGTCACGCCGCGACTGTGCTGATCGTCGACGATGAACCGGATGCACTGCGCCTGTTCTGGCGCATGCTCAGCGGCCTGAATCGAAATTACCGCGTCCTAACTGCATCGGACAGCCGTCAGGCACTCGAGATCCTGCGCATGCATCGCCCCGATGTAGTCTTCATGGATCTGGTCATGCCCGACGCCGACGGCTTCTGGCTGCTGAACGAAATCCGACGCACACCCGAATTCGCAGACATTCCGACGTACGTCGTATCAGCGCGCGATCCGAGCGGCCAGCCCATCGTCAGCGACGCATTGATGGTGATGAAGTCGGGCGGACTGTCGCTGTCTCAGCTGATCGCCTGCCTGCAGCAGCTCACCGGCATTCTTTCTCCGATGCGTCAGTCAGTGAATCAAGGAGCTTCAGCAGTCGATCCGGCATGACCGGCTTGCGTAGAAAAGCCGCGGCGCGCAGCGTCAGCGCCAATTGTTCGTGCGGCAGAATGGTGCAGACGACGACCGGCACCTGTGCGGTGCGCGGATTCTCGCGAATGCGGCCGAGCAGCTCCCAGCCGTCGACATCGGGCAGCATCACGTCGAGAAGCACGGCACGCGGCATGACGCGACGCAGCAACGCCTCGGCTTCCTCAGCATTCGAAGCAAAAATCGGGTGATAGCGACTGTCCTGCAGATAGCGTGAGAACAGCGCGTGTGCATCGGCGTTGTCGTCGATGATGAGCACCGGGCCAGTTTCGATGCTCGGAAGTACACAGCACACCGTGCCATCGTCGTTCACGACGAGTGTGGAATTACACATGGCCAGCAGCCGTCCCGCCGTCTCACATTCATGATGTGACTTTTCCTCCGAGCGCGTGTGATTCGTCGAAGACAGAATTAGCCGCGTGGTGACTGCATCACGAATGACTTCGATGCGCACGCGTCCGTGCTGCGAACAACGCACCAGTGCCGGCAGCACCAGGAGCAGTGCCTGGCGCAGAACCTGCGCCGCCAGCTTCACCCGCGGCGGCGTCGACGGATCGATGCCGACGACTTCGAAAAGCACGAAGTAGGCATCTGCCAGCGGCCGCAGCGTCTCCAGCACCGCTTCGATAATGCGCATCAAGTCCGTCGGGAGATTCGGATACGCGCGCGCCATCAACGAAAATTCTTGTGCAGCGACGTCGGCATTTTCGGCCGGCGATTCTTCTGATGCTCCGACCGACGGCGTGCGTACTTCACCTTCATCCACGGCACAGTTCAGCCCGAACTTTTCGCACAGTATGTCCGCGACGCATTGCAGTGCCACGCTCTCTTGGCGACGCAGCTGGCGAATGCTCAGCCCCAGGTTCGAAGCCACGTCCGCCTGGTCGAACTGTTCGATGTATCGATGGTGGAGCACACGATACGTGCGCCACGCATCGGAATGCTGCGACACCGTATCCACCGGCCGCAGCCCGGATACGCATCGCTCCAGCACCTGTCGCAGCATCCCGACCGACTCCATGTGCAGCAGGCCCATCAGCGGGCTCTTGCGCAGCTCGACGGGATCGTACAAATGATGCAACGCTCGTCGCACATCGACGAACAGCCGGCGCTCGTCGAAAGTTTCGGAGGGCGCGATCGATGCAGCAGACATGCCGCGGAAGTATGGATCATCGCAGCCGTACACGCGAATTTCTGCGCAGGGCAACACACCGGCGTCCCATTTCTGACCGAAGTTTGTCCGAATCAACATGCACGCTGCGGGCGCAATTCCTACAATCCGCTCACAATCGCTATGATGCGTTTGAACCTGCCCAGCCGACGCCCGACCGATCCACACCGCAGTGATGGCGCAGCAGCGCAGCGCTTCGCCGACTTTCGGCGTGCATTAAAAAAGAATGCGCCCTTCCTGCTGATGTTGGCACCGGGTCTTATCCTCCTTCTGCTGTTCGCCTATCTGCCGATGTTCGGCATCATCATCGCGTTCAAGAACTATCGCGCTGTGGACGGCATTCTCGGCAGCGAATGGATCGGGCTGAAGAATTTCGAATTTCTCTTCCGATCACCGGTGCTTCTGCGCATCACGCGCAACACCTTGCTGCTGAACGCACTCTTCATCGTCACAGGCACCGTCGGGTCGATCATCCTGGCGCTTCTGCTGAACGAAGTTCGCTCACGGCTGGCCATCAAGATACACCAGACCGTACTGTTCTTCCCGTTCTTCATTTCGTGGGTCATCGTAGGGTACTTCTCCTACGCACTGCTGAACGCCGACACCGGACTCATCAATGGCATCCTCAAAGCCCTCGACATGAAACCGATCACTTGGTACAGCTCGCCGCAGTACTGGCCCACGATCCTTACACTGACCAAACTCTGGAAGGGCGTCGGCTACGGCAGCGTAATCTATCTCGCGGCGATGCTGGCGATCAACCATGAATACTACGAGGCTGCCATGCTCGACGGTGCGTCGAAGCTGCAGCAGATTCGCTACATCACGCTCCCGTTCCTCGTGCCGATCATGGTCATCACCACGCTGCTCGCCATCGGCGGCATTTTCTCCGCCGACTTCGGCATGTTCTTCTACGTCACGCGCGACAGCACGCTGCTCTACCCGACGACCGACGTCATCGACACCTTCGTGGTGCGAGCGCTGCGCGTAAACGCCGACATAGGCATGGCGTCCGCCACCGGTCTCTATCAATCGATCGTCGGGTTCATTCTCGTGATGCTCTCGAACTGGCTGGTGAAACGCATCGATCCGGATCGCTCTCTTTTCTGACCGAACACCCGACATGGCCGCGGACAGACTTTCCCACCCTGCAACTTCGACACCGATCAAACCGACCGGCGGCAGACGAGCAAATCCGTTGCGCCGTCACCTCGGCCAGATCGCGCTCAATTTCGTGCTCGGCATCATCACACTGCTCTTTCTCGTGCCGCTGCTGGTGGTCATCTCGGCATCGTTTACCGACGACATCGCGCTGACTAAATTCGGCTACGGGCTCTGGCCCAGCATATTCAGCGTCTCCGCCTACTCCTACATCCTCGCTGCGCCCGAACAGATGCTGCGCGCATACGGTGTGACCACCTTCGTCACTCTGGTCGGCACCATCACCGGAGTGTTGATCATGTCGCTCTTCGGCTACGCTCTGTCGCGCACGGAATTCACATGGCGCCGTCCGATCAGCTTCCTGATCTTCTTCACCATGCTATTCAGCGGCGGCCTGGTTCCGGTGTACATCCTGGTTACCCAGTACCTCAAACTGCGCGATACGCTGCTGGTGCTCATCATTCCGTATCTGTTTTCACCGTGGTACGTCTTTCTGATGCGCACATTTTTCAGTCAGCTCCCGCGAGAGATCATCGATTCTGCGCGCATCGACGGCGCGAACGAATGGCAGATCTACGGCCGTATCGTGATGCCGCTGTCCACACCTGCCATCGCTACCGTCGGCCTTTTCCTCATCCTGCAGTACTGGAACGACTACTGGCTCTCGCTGCTCTACATCAACGATGCGAAGTTGTATCCCGTTCAATATCTTTTGTACGCCATCCTGCGCAACGCAGAGTTCATCACTTCCAATACCCAGGGATCGGCCATGCTCGGCTCCATCCGCGTGCCGGTGCAGACGATTCGCATGGCCATGGCAGTGATTGCGATGGGCCCGGTCGCCATTGCCTTCCTTTCACTGCAGCGCTATTTCGTCCGCGGCCTGACTATCGGCGGCATCAAGGGTGAATGAAGCGTAACGCTCGAGTTCCCCGCCAGCCGACGTGCCGCCGGCACAGGCCCGCCTACCGAGGAGGTGATCGATCGAAACCAAAATTTATTAGGTGAACGACATCCGACGTTCTGTCCGATGCGAAGTCCGTCACAGCAGCGCTCGCCCCGATGAATGCACACTCATCACAGCGCTGATCCGAGACGAGCTTCCCGAAAAACTCCGTAAACAATCCACAAGGGAGGATCGACCCATCATGCATATTCTGGAACGAAAGTCTATTTCGCTCATCGCCGGTTTCATGCTTCTGCTGGCCGGATGCGGCGCGCCCGCCACACCTGCCGCCGCACCGGCAGAACAAGCTGCTGAAAAGCCGGCCGCCGAGCCGACCGCAGCGCCCGCCGTCGAAGAGGAAATTCCGACCGTCACCTACACCTATCCCAACAGCATCTTCAAGGATGTCGGCGAGGTCGAGGCGGCGATGAACAAGCTGCTCGAAAAGAAGGCTCGCGCGCGCATCAAGCTCAACCCGATCGACTGGGGCGCATTCGATGAAAAGATGAAGCTCGCTTCCGCCGCCGGCGAGGAATGCGATATCGTCTTCACCGCTCCCTGGATCAACAACTACATCCAGAACATCGCCAATGGCAACTTCGTGCCGCTCGACGACCTGCTCCAGGAACACGCTCCCGGCCTGTGGAAGAGCATGCCGCCCACCACATGGGACGCCGCCCGCGTCGACGGCAAAATCTACGGCGTAATCAATCAGCAGATTTTCGTCAAGCCTTTCGGCTTCTATGTGCGCCAGGATCTCGCCGACAAATACAAGCTCGATGTGAATTCGATCAAGACGCACGCCGACCTCGAAGCTTTCCTCAAAGCAGTCAAGGAAGGCGAGCCCGATGTCTTGCCGCTCGCCGGAACGGGACATTGGACGAACGAAACCGCCGGCTTCGATCCGATCGTCAGCGAACAGGTTCCGGTCGCCATCCAATTCGACGACAAGAATCGCAAGGTGTTCAACACGACGCTCACCGATGCTTACAAGGCCTCGGCTGAGCTCGCGTACAAGTGGATGCAGGCTGGCTACGCTCCGCAGGAGGCGCCGCCGGATCCGCAGGAAGCATGGAATGCCGGCAAGTTCGCCATCTCCGGCTTGTCCGGCGTGGTTAAGCCCGGCGGCGACATCGAGTCTTTCCAGCGCTCCGGCGGCATCTGGAAGGTATATGCCAAGTCGGTCACACAGCCGTTCCTGACCACAGCAGGCACTACCGCCACCACGAATGCCATCTGCCGCACGTCGAAAAATCCGGAAGCAGCCATGCGCGTGCTCGAGGCACTCAACACCGACGTGGAGATCTACAACACACTGTGCAAGGGCATCGAGGGCAAGCACTGGGAATGGGCCGACAAGGAGAATAAGGTCATCAAGCCGGGCACGAACAACAAGGACTACAACCCCAACACCGACTGGATGTTCGGCAATCAGTTCCTCGCCTATTACATCGACGCGGAACAAGCCAAGATCAAAGCCTGGGACGAAACATACAAACTGAACAACGAGTCTCCGGTGTCGACGGCCATGGGCTTCAACTTCAATTCCGAGCCGGTCAAGACCGAACTGGCGAACGTCTCCGCCGTGTATAAAGAGCTGGCCGAACCTCTGCTCGCCGGCAAGGTCGATCCGGCCACAGCGCTGCCCGAACTGCAGACGCGCCTGGAGGAGGCCGGCATCCAGAAGGTAATCGAGGAAACGCAGAAACAGATCGACGCCTGGGCGGCCGGGCGCTAAAGTGAGGAAATAGGGGATGGGGGATGGGGGATGGGAAACTATTCCCCATTTCCTATTCCCCATCCCCCATCCCCCGCACCATGCCCTCGTCCCCTTCTTCTCCCAGCCCTGACATCGACGTCCTGATCAAAGGCGGCCGCGTCATCGACCCGGCCAACGGCCGCGACGGCCGCATGGACGTGGCCATCCGCGGCGACGTCATCTGCGCCGTCGAATCGGACATCGACTCGACGCGTGCGGCGCGCATCGTCGATGCCGCCGGCCTCGTCGTCACCCCGGGCATCATCGACATGCACGTGCACGCCTATCACACGCGCGCACCGGAGGGCGACCCGGAAGGGCTCAGCATCGACGCCGATGCTCATTCATTCCGCAGCGGCGTCACCACCATGGTCGATACCGGCACGGCCGGCGCACGCCACCTGCGCCACTTCAAACACTCGGTCATCGATCGCGCCCGCACACGCATCCTCGCCTACGTCAACATCGTGGCGCAGGGCATGCTCGGCGACTGGGAGCAGGATCCGCGCAATTTCGACGCCGAAGCCGCTGCCGCGGCTGTCGAGGCGTTCCCCGAAATCTGCGTCGGCATCAAGACCGCGCACTACTGGGGCTCCGGCGACTGGGACGAACTCCACGTGCCGTGGGCAGCCGTCGATCAGTCGATCCGCGCTGCCGAACTGTGCGGCATGCCGGTCATGTACGATTTCCACCCGCGCCCGCCCGAACGCAGCTACGAAGACCTGCTGCTTCGCAAGGCGCGCTCCGGCGACATCCACACGCACGTGTTCGCCGCGCATATCCCCTGCCTCGACGAAAACGGCCGCGTGCCCGCCTACATGCTCGAAGCCCGCCGCCGCGGCATCATCTTCGACCTCGGCCACGGCGCCGGCAGCTTCTGGTTCCGCAACGGCGCACGCGCCATCGCGCAGGGATTCTGGCCCGATTCGATCAGCACCGACCTGCACCGCCACAGCATGAACCGCGTCGACGCCAGCATGCAAACCACCATGAGCAAAGTGCTGGCGATGGGTGTCCCGCTGCCCAACGTGATCGCAATGTCGACGGTCAACCCCGCCCGCGAAATTCGTCGCCCTGCCCTCGGCACGCTCAGCGTCGGCAGCTGCGCCGACGTCGCCGTGTTCGATTTACGCAGCGGCCGCTTCGGCTTCGTCGACTGCGGCGGTGCGAAGCTTTCCGCCGAACACAAACTCGAATGCGTCCTCACCGTGCGCGCCGGCGCGATCGTCTTCGACCCCGGCGGCCTGTCCGCCACAGAATGGACGCAGGCGCCCCTCTCCTACTGGGGCCGCGCGTAGCCCGCCCGCATCTCACGAATCAGCATGCGCATCATCGACGTCAAACTCTACGTTCGCCCGGAGCCGCCGTCCACCTGGCGCGCCGACGCCCAGCGCGGCTTCATCGAATTCGCACCCGACAACATCTCCGGCCTGATGACGCACACGCACGGCCTGCGCGCGCATCGACCGGACGAGCTCATCGTCTACGAAGATCTCACCCCGCGGCCGTCCTTCACCACCACGCTGCGGCTGGTCACCGACGGCCCGCTCGACGCCTACGGCACGTTCGGCGCCGGCCTCGATCCCGTCGAACTCACGCGCCAGGCACAGCAGTTCCGCGCGCAGATCGCGCCGATGCTGATCGGCGTCGACGCCTTCGACCGCGAGTTCCTGTGGCAGCGCATGTGGTACGCCCAGCGCTTCCTCTACACCGGCCGCCGCAACGTCGACCTGATCGACGGCATGCTGTGGGACCTCGCCGTGCGCCACGCACGCATGCCGCTCTACCGGCTGCTCGGCGGGTGCCGCGAGAGCATCCCCGCCTACACCAACATCGGCGGCGCCACCATCGATGAACTCGTCGCCGACGGCGCGCGCGCGCAGTCGCAGGGCTTCGTCGGTGTAAAGGATCATTCGTATCGCGGCGTCCGCCAGAACGGCGTCATGGCTCGCGAGCTGCGCCATGCGCTCGGCCCCGACATGATCCTGCTGCACGACGCCGTCGAGTGCTACACCTGCGACGAGGCCATCCGCGTCGGCCGCATCCTCGAAAAGTACGACTACACATGGATCGAAGAGCCGCTGCAGGACTTCGATTTCTACGGCCTCAAAAAACTCAGCGACGCGCTCGACCTGCCGGTGCTGGCCATGGAATGGATCGGCTACCTCGCCGGCCAGCCGTTCGATGCCGCGCGCTTCCTCGCCGCCGGCGCCATCGACATCGTCCGCCAGCGCGCCGTCGGCATCACCGGCCAGATCAAACTGGCGCAGCTGTGCGAAACGTTCGGTGTGCCGGTGCACGGCGGCGACCCGCACCTGCACCTCGCTGTCGGCAACGATCCGCTCTTCGAAGCCTACATGGGGCTCGTGCCGCCGCCGCCCGCCGATCAGCTCGACTGCCGCGGCCGCCTCGTGGTGCAGAACGGCGCCATGTCCATCGCCTGGTCGGACAAGCCGGTCACCGAACCCGACTGGGACGCGGCGGCGCGCGACGCCGTCGCCGTCGTGTAGCACGCCGCCTGTGAAACCATGAACATCCGATCCATCTCCTACGACGACGCACGCGGCGAACTCAGCGTCGCCGCCGACGACGCACACGGCGCATGCCCGTGCGCCCCGGAAACCGCGCGCCGCGCGATCGAGCTGGCGACCACCGCCGACCTGACCGGCGCGGACCCGCTGCGCCGCGAACAGCTCTGGCAGAGACTGACCGGCGCCGCCGCGTTCGAACCGGCCGCGGCCGCGCTCGACATCGCGCTGTGGGATCTGGCAGGCCGCGTGCACGGCCTGCCGGTCTTCCGCGTCATCGGCGGCTTCCGCACAAATATGCCCGTGCTGCACATCGGCGCCCCCACCCACGACCCGGACGCAGCGCTGGCGCAGGCGCGCGCCGCCATCGCGGCCGGGGCCCGCGCATTCTGCGACCGATTCATCGGCCCGCCGGCGCGCGTCGCTTCGCTGGCGGCGCGCATGCGCGCTGCCGTCGGTGACGACGTGTTTCTCATGCACGACGGCCAGCGACGCTACGACCGCCGCCAGGCGCTCGCCGTCGGCCGCGCGCTCACCGCGCACGAATATCACTGGTTCCGCGCGCCACTGGCCGCCGGCGACGCCGAGGGCACGCGGCGGCTGGCTGCCGCGCTAGACGTGCCGATCCTCGACGGCGTCGGCGGTTCGGCTGCGCTGCGCGCCATGGCCGGCCTCGCCGCCACGCAGGCGGCCGACCTGCTGGCGGTGCACGTGCGCACGTGCGGCGGCATCACCGGCGCGCTCAAACTCGCGCGCATGGCCGAGGCATTCGGCCTGCACTGCGAATTCGAGCCAGACGAGCACGCTCACCAGCTCGATCGCCGCGCCGACGCCTTGGCGCGCGCACACTTAATGGCCGCCGTGCGCAACGCGCAGTTCTACGCCGTCGTCGACGACGAGCCGCCGCCCCTCGTCGACGGCGCCGTGTCCGTTCCCACCGCGCCGGGCATGGGGTGGGAATAACGCCACCTTCGAAACGAAGGAAACGTACCCGGCTTCTAAGAAGCCGGGTACGTTTCCTTCGTTTCGAAGGTCCGCGCCGTCCGCGGTATACTTCAGGCCTCTGCGGGCGTGGTGTAGCGGTAGCACAGCTGCCTTCCAAGCAGTTGGTCACGGGTTCAAATCCCGTCGCCCGCTTGATGCCGAACCGGTTACCTCCTTGTATGGTTCGGCATCTTTTTTTGCCTGGCGCCGGCCACTGCTTCTGTCCCCCTCTCTCGGCCGCCCGATTTCCTCCGAAAGTCCCTCCTCTCGAACCGCCTCATCCACGTAAACTCTATGCGCATTCTTAGAATTCTACGCAAGAGCTGTGCGCCGGACGAGGAGAAATGGGCAACACAACCAACACGAAAAAAGCGGTCGTTAACGTCAGGTTTCTGCGGGTGCGCGGCGGCCCGAGCCGGCAAGCCGCCATCTACGGCCTGCTCGCGGAAGGCACCAGCGTCAATGTCATCCAGATCATCGACGGCTGGGCGCAGATCGACATCCGCGTCGGCGGCGCTGCCATGCGCCTGCAGTCGACGCCGGATACCGCCTATGCCTATCTGCAGGTCGACTACCTGACCTTCCCGAACGGCCAGCCCACGCCGACTCCGACGCCGACGCCTCCCACGCCCACGCCTCCCCCTACGCCCACACCGCCTCCCACGCCCACGCCGCCGCCACCCGCGCCAGTCACGCAGATGCCGTATTTCCTCGGCGTGAATGCCCTCTCGAATACTGCGCAGGCAGTGGAAGAAGCGCGCCGCGGCTGCCGCTATTTCCTGATCATGAACGACTTCACCGGGGCCGGCAACCTCAAGCGCGCCTTCCCCAACGCCGTCGTCATGGTGCGCCGCTATTTCCCGCAGAGCTTCTTCCTGTCCGCGGAACAGGTGCTCGAAGGGCTCGAGGGCGCGCAGCACGGCCCGGTCATCTACACCGGCTTCAACGAAGCCGACCAGGGCGGCCAGGACGGCGACGCGCTGCGCACGCGCGCGCGCATCGACATCGCCGTGGCGCGCAAGATCAAAGAGCGCAACCCCGGCGCGGTCTACGCCGCCGGCACCTTCAGCATGGGCACCCCGGATTTCACCAACCCGGACACCTGCCGCATCATCCGCGAGGAATACGCCCCGCACTACAACAGCGGCCTGATCGGGCTGGACATGCACCTCTACTCGCCCAATCCGCAGCACATCGACAAGCCGAACGAGTGGCAGTGGTTCGAGCGCCGCTGGGAATTCCTGTTCACCAAGTGCGGCTTCGATCCGAAGATTCGCGCCATCTACTGCAGCGAAACCGGCCTCGACCAGGGCGGCATCGGCGGCTTCCCCAGCCACGGCGCCACGCAGGCCTACTTCCGCGACTGGTGCAACAAATACATCGCGCTGCAGGGCGCGCCGCTCGTCATCGACGGCAAGTCGTATCCGTCACCCATCATCGGCGGCGCCATCTTTCAGCTCGGCGGCAACGGCGACCCACGCTGGCGCGGCTACGAGATCGCTTCGTACCTGCCCACCCTGCGCGAGTTCTACGACGGCACCACGAAGAACCGCACCTCGCCGCCCGACAAGCCCGCCCGCACCGGCCTGGCGCGCCTCATCCCCGACATCCACATCGACTCCGAATCGCTGCCCGCCTTCCTGCGCCCGCGCCCGGAAGCCGCCGCCCCGCGCACCCCCGGCCAGCCCTCCGCCCCCACCGCCGCGCAGCGCCTGCGCAGCGCGCTGCGGCTTCCCTAGGAGACAGATCCCACCCGGTTCTCCGCCATGAACTTGCGCTGGCGCGCCACCACGCGCTGGCGCTGCACGATGGCATACACCACCAGCGCCACGATCGTGGCCGCATACGGAATCATCTGCACCAGCTGCG
>JBIIIA010000078.1:0-10956 GCA_044235195.1 Thermoflexales bacterium | reverse complement strand
GCCTGCCACGGCCGCGTCGGTTCATCTCCACGTGCGTGGAGCAGACATCGAGCGCCGCGCCTGCGGCATGCGTGAGCCTGGTTCATCTCCACGTGCGTGGAGCAGACTCGAGCGCCTTGAGCCTATGCTTCATCGGCTCCGGTTCATCTCCACGTGCGTGGAGCAGACACCAGCAATGGGCGCGATCAGCTGGCTGCCCCCACTAATGGGGGCGCGGCTCTGCCAGCAGAGCTCCCGAATGCTACTCTATTGGCGCATCCTCGCCCGCGTCGAGTCGGCGCCGCTCGGCGCGCGCCGCCACCACCTCCGGTATCGGCGGGTGGGGGATCCGGATCAGCTGCACGCCTTCGAAGTCGACGATGTGACGCCTGGTGTCCCCCGAACGCCGCATCGCGAATCGCTGCTCGGTGTTCGTCGTCCACGCTTGCATCACGCCGCCCGTCTCCTGCGACGTGATGCACTTCTGCCACAGCTTGTCGCGCACCAGTGCCGATACATGTCCGATGAATACGCCTGTGTGCGGCTCGATCAGCCACCGCGTCAGCTCGCCGCGCAGACCCGGCGGCACTCGCTCCAAAATCATCACCATCATGGCGCCGTTCCCCCGTCCGATGCCTCCGGCGGATCCCACCACGCCTCCGGTCGATCATGGTCCGGTGGATCCAGCTCACGCATCTCCGCTTCTTCGGGCGTGATCTGCAGCAGCGCGTCGATGTCGGGCAGGATGCGTTCCAGCAGCTTTGCCTGCCGGAATGCTTCCCGACAGTTGCGCCGCACGCGTGACTCGAGCGATTTTGTTCCCTCGGCCACGGTTCGAAATGCCGTCGGCACGGTCAGCTCCGCTTTATACAAATCGGCGATGTCATACACGAACGACAACTGCTTACCCGTGTGCACGAACCCCAGCCCCGGTGAATAGCCGCCGCTCACGATGGCCGCATGGCACACGGCGTTCAAACACGCGTTCGCCGCCGACAACGCCCGATTCAACGGATCCGCTGCGCTCCAGTCGCTGTAGTCGTAGTTGCGCGCAACCCAGCGCACGCCATACGTTTTGCTCGCTTGTGCATACGCTCGCCTCACACGTGCGCCTTCCATCCCGCGGATCGTCTGCAGGCTCATCCCCGGCTCCATCCCTTCGCCGAATCGGTAGCGATACATGCGCATCACCACTTCCAGTCGCTTCGCCGGATCGCACGATAGTTCCGCCTGGCGCAGCAGATGCCGCGATTTGCGCGTTTCGCCCGTCCCCTGTGCGTAAAATCGCACGCCCTCTTCCCCCGTCCAGTTGATCAGGCATCCGTTGTCCGCCAGCGCTTTCACCGCCGCATGCGTGATGCTCGTCCCAGGCCCGAGCATCAGCACGCTCAATGCCGCGATCGGCACGTGTGTCACACCCTCGACGTCGAATACGTCGATGGCGTGATTCGCCTGCTCGATGCGCGCATGTTCGACGTATAGATAGCTCAGGCTGTCGCGCAGGCGCGGCAGCAGCTGCAAATCCTTGATCTTCGTGATTCGTGTTTCCCCCATGGCGTTCCTCTCGTCAATGCACCGGTGCGAGCGACAACAGCCCGCAGCCCTGGCCTTTCGCAGTCCCGACGCCGGTTCGCACCGTGTGTAGCGCTGCTTCGACGTTCATGACTTCCACGATGCCGTCGAATTGCACACGCAGAAAACTCAGCCGGTCGGCGCCGTCGTGGATGTTTTGTGTGATGCGCACCTCTCGGCTGGCGGTCGCTTGCAGCACGCGGAACCCACCCGTCTTTGCATCGCTGCTTTCGAATTTGCGTGCCAGCCAGCGCAGCTGTTCTTCTTCCTCGAGCAGCGCGATGCGGTCGCCGACGCGGATGCGCGGATGGTCGGCGTAGCTGTTGCCCGCACGCTTGGTCGGGCTGGCGCTCAGGCGAAACGCCAGCCGCTGGCTGTTGTGCAGGTTCAACGTGATTTCCTTGCTGTGCACTTCGCGCAGCAGATACGGCTGTGCATTCGCGTCGCGCAGCGATTGAAGCGCGTTCCAGTCCGCCTGCTCGCGGCTCTGCACGAGTACGGACGGCAGCGGCTCGTCTTCGATGCGGAAGAGCACGTCGCTCTCGTCTCCGCCGCCGCGCGCGGCTCGATTGTTCGTGCCGAAGACGCGCGTGATCAGGGTGCGGTGCAGCTCGTACGGCTGCCGCATGTCACGCCGCGCCTGTGTGTTGTGTATGTTCGGAATGAGCAGTGACAAGTACATGGCTTTTCTCACAGCGCGGCGCCGAACGGTTTTGCACCGTTCGTCGCCGCGCACTTCGTTACGATCGCGCGCGCTCGTCTTCGCCGATTGCGCTGAACAGCGTGCGCACGCGTCGGCTGCGGAAGCTGCGCGCTCCATGCGCGAACGTCACCGGCTGATCCGGTCGCACGCTCTCGCCCTTCTCGTCTTCGATGACAAAGCGCATCTCTCGCGGTGCGTTCGCATACAGCGCCGGCCGCCGTCGCAGCGCGTTCCACAAGTCGTCGTCGCTGAGTCCGTTCACCAGTCCGATCGGTCGGCTCGGCACGAATGCCTTGCGGCCGAGAAACAGCATCCAACGCGGATTCAGCAGTGCGGCGTGCACCGTGCGCAGCACGGCCGCATCGCCTTCCAGCCCGACGAGGAAGGCTGCATCCGACAGGTAGTAGCGGCGCGACAGCTCGGTATCTTTGCGGCCGCCGTCGGATTTCAACACGTCCTGCGCCGTATGGAAATCCGTCTTGAGCATTCCTTCGCGGTCGACGCGTACGCCCATGCGCAGCGCGGCGAGATCGTCGATCGGCTCGGCTCGGTCGCGGCCGAGTGCGGCGCAGGCCAGTCCGATCACTCCGCTCTTGCTCGGCTCGAGGCCGGTGTCGCGGTGGCCGAAATGGCTCTGTACGCCCCAGCTCTGCATCGGCGCGACCAACTGCATCAGCAGTGTGGTCATCGCTTACGCTCCCTTCACGAGCGCTGTCTGCACCGAGTCGATCAGCACATCCAGCGCGCTGCGTTCGCCGTCCCCACCGACGACCGACTCGGCCAGCCGACCGCTCAGCGCTTCGCGCGTCTGCCTCCGGGCGAAGGTGAAGCATGCAGCGACGGATTCCACGCCGTAGCTGTCGAGATGATCCTGAAATTCCGCGCTGAGCTCCTTCGCCGACGTCGTCACCAGGCCGGCCTCGCTGCCGGTGCGCACCGGCTTCTCGAACGCGTTCACCAACGACCAGCCCTGGCTGTCGTCGGCGCGCACGACGGCAGTGACCAGGCTCGGACGCGTCTCCTGCGCATGGCTGTTCTTCTTGCCACTCGGGACGGCTGCTTCGCTGGCACGAATGAATGCGCCGACGGCGCGTCGCGCCAGCTCGACGTCACCGCCGAGGTTGCGCGTCAGCAGGTTCATGTCGATGCGTGCGTAGCGATAGAAGCAGGCGCTGTTGAAGTAGGCCACGTCGAGGAATCCGGCGCCCGGCTCATCGATCTTGAGTTCGTCCATCGCCGTGTAATAGTCGATGTCGGCCTTGTGCACGGCATGCGTGCTGATGGCGTGCGCCACCTGGCACGCAGCATCGATGTTCGTCTCGGGCTTGTCCGCGAGCATGCGTCCGAACAGTGCGATGTCCGGTGCGCTGGTGCGCGCCTGCGTTTCCTTGATCAGCGCCTTCACGATCTCGTCGGTCACGGATGCTTCGCCCTTGCTGCTCTTCTTCGCCGCTTTGCCGTCCACTTTGGCAGTGGATTGCAGCACTGCCTGTTCCCAGCGGTCGATGATCTTCGCAGCGATGTCGTCGAGTTCACGCGCGCTCAGGTAGAGCAGCACCGCGGTTTCCCCCTTGCGCTTCTCGTCGAGCTTGCCGGCATATGCCTCGGCCACGGCGACCGCCACATCGTCAGCGGCCTCGGCCGGCTTGCCGGCGCTGCGCAGGCGCTCGCTCAACTGCTTCGCCATCAGCTTGGTGCGGCCGCTGAGCGGCACGCCGGTGTGGCGTTCGAACACGGACGGCGTGCCCTCGCTGCGTCCGGCGTAGCGGATCGAGCGCTTGAGGCACTGCGACGAGATGCGGGCGCGGCGTACGCCGCCGAAGTCTGCTTCCTTGGGCTGGCCGACGTCGTCGCGGTTGAGGTTGCTCGGCGGGAAATTCTGCAGGATGTGAAGTTCTACGAACATATTGTGTTTTCCTTCGTCGCGCTCACCGAATGGGCGCGGCGTACTCGATGAATCAGTTTTCGGAATGCGAATCGTTCTCGGACTGAGGGCGTGAACGCCAGAAGCTGCGCGCCCAGCGGCGGCGCACGAGTTCTCGCTTCTGTGGATCGCGGCCCTTCCAGCTCATCAGGTCGCGGAAAGTCTGGTGCCAGTTGATCGGGACGCTGCCGGATTTCAACAGCATGACGGCCTGGCGCAGCACCGCGTCGATCTCGCCCTCGTCGCATGCCAGCAGCGTCATGAAGCGCCGCTCGACGTTCGGCGGCGGCTCACCGGATCCGCCCAGTCGTCGGAAGGCGTCGCCGAGGTTGCCGCTTCCGCCGGGGGCGTCGTGCAGGGCGAACAGTGCGCCGACCAGCAGCGACACGTCTTCGCGCGTCTCGCGGGTGTGCACGTTGGTCATGCTCAGCCGCGGCTGCACGACGCGCATGGCTTCGACGCTGCTGCGCGCGCTGCCGTCGAGCCAGCGGCGCATGGCGGCCAGCGCGCCGCGGTCTTGTCGGTCGCGCAGCTCTTCGAGATAGGTCACGAACGACTCGGTCCAGGTTTTGTCGGTGGGGATGGATTCGGAAGGCTCACTCATCGGTTGCGTTCTCCTTGGATATGGCTGCGTCGGCCTGCGGCGAAAGCTCCCAGCGCAGCCGGCGCTCGAAGGCGTCGCGTCCCAGCGCGCGCGCGCGCGCGGCGCGTGATTCATCGCCGAGGCAGTCCTCGGCATATTCGAATGCGTCGCGCGCCGCACGTTCGATCTGCGTTCGCCAGCGATTCGCTGCTTCCTCGCGTCGCTGCGTCGTCGCTGCGGCCAGCTCGTTCATGAGCTCGGCGATGTGCACGTCGAGCCGCGACCAGTACCGATCGGTCGCACGCCAGCCGTCGGCGAGTTTGGCGAATGCTTCGCGATCTTCTTTCGTGTATTCGCTTTCCTGCTTCGCCGGCTTCAGGTAGCGGCCGGCCATGCTGCGCAAGCCGTCTCTGAGCGCGTTCGCCGTGCGCTCGCCCAGCCCGATGGCTCGCGTCAGGCGTTCGACCAGCTCGTCACTTTTCAGGTAGGCCGGCGGCAGCGGCAGTCGTTCGGCGCGCAGGAATTCGACTTTCGCTTTGTCCTTGGCTATGCCGAGCGCAAGCAATCGCAGCGTGTTGTTCATCGGCAGCACGTCGCTGTCCAGCGATTTCAGCCCTTCGATGATCTTCGGAATTTCGGCGCGTTCGTTGTGCAGATCGAGAAACGTTTCGCTGTCGCGCCACAACGCCCGATCCGACTGGAACGCGCGTGGATATGGCTCGGCGTTTTTATCCTTCGGATGCAGATAGCATTTGAACGGATCACGGACACTGCTCTTCAGGCGCAGCCCGGGATACCACCACATGCGGTCGACGCGCACGCCGTCGTTCGTGGTGATGAAGCCGAGTCGGATGCGCCGGTTCGGCCACGTCAGATAGTCGAGGTAGCCGAGTGGGATGTCGCGATCAGGGCGGAATGGATCCTGCTGTTCCCAGTAGGGGATGTTCTCTTCTTCTCTGGTGGATCCCAGTTTGTCGGCGATCGATCTATCGACCATGTTCAGCAGCAGTGTCTCGAACAGCGTGTTCCCTTCGACGAAGAACAAAACGCCTTTGGCGCATGGTGCGTCCGTGAAGTTTTCGGCCGCGCCGCTCAGCCCGCCGATTCCGAAAGCGTGTGCGGTGACCAGTGCGCGCGCCGCCTGTGCCGGCTCGAGCATCAGTGCCTGCTCGTCGGTGTGGTGATCGAACAGCGTGGCGTTGCCGCCGCTCGCTGTGTGCAACATCAGGTTGTTGAGCGTTTTTTCGGGAGCCTTGGGATGGCCGGCTTGTAGAAACGGCTTCTCCGGATCGAACAGATCGAACTGCCGATGATGCTCGGCGAAGTACGCGTCGATTGCAGAGGCATCGAATCCACTGCGCTCGCGCCACAGCTTCTCCCACTCCCGCCTGTTGCGCACGGGAAAGATGCGGTGCGTCAGTGCGAGCAGCAGGCGCAGAATGGCTGCAGTTTCCGGTGGCGTTTCGCTGCGCATCTCGCGCAGCGTGTGCGCTTGTCGCAGTACGTTGCGCAGGCCGATGGCTTCGACGCGTCCGTCGGCGCGGATGCATGGAATCCAATGCTCGTCGATCAGATTGAAGGTAGGTGCGTTTCTCTCGTTCATATGCTTTGCTCCGAACTATTCGTCTCGCGAAATCTCGAGTCCGTATCGGCGGCTGAGGCGGAGGGTGGTTCGTGTGTCGGGAACGATGCACGTTCCCTGATCGAGAACGGCGATGCGCAGATGGCGCAGCTCAGGGACGCGTTCCCATCGCTGCAGCAGATCACCGATTTCTCCTTCTGCTGTTGCATTCAGCCAGCGCTCCACCGTGCGATCTCTTGTGGTGAGCGACATGCTTGCGATGCGAATTGCGTCGGTCCGGCTCGGTGTATTCGTCGAATCGATCGGTGTGCTGCCTTCCTCATCGAGAGACAGGCCGCCGCCGACGCGGTGCAGGAACACGACGCGCGTGCCGGGGCGTTCGAAGCGCGTCAACGCCTGGTAGGCAGCGTGCACCGTCGGGTCTTCTTCATCGAGTGTGGCGCTGCTGTAATCGAAGATGTCCGTATCCGGTTGTCCGATCAGCCGTTGATGCGCCTCGAACTCGAGTTCGTAGGTTTCTTTTTCAGATTTCATTCGTGCTTCGTCGATGCGGCACTGCGCATCTGCACTCAGTCCGTCGAATGCTCCGTCGCCGTACACCTGCTCGATCAACGGCGCGACGTCGTCCGGAATTGCGATGGCCGTGCGCGGGCGCAGCGCCAGCCATGAGCGCAGCAGAATGTGTTCGTCGTACACCGCCGTTGTCGCGCGTTCGAATGTCGGCAGTTCGCTGCCGGCCGATGGTGCGGCGATCCACAGGCGGCGTGGATGGCGCCGCCCGGCGTCGTTTACGGAGTGGCGCTGCAGCCGTCCGGCGCGCTGCAGCAGCAGATCCGCTGGCGCCAGGTCGCTGATCATCACATCGAAGTCGAGGTCGAGGCTCTGCTCGATCACCTGTGTGGCGACGACCACGGACTTCTTCGGTCGGTGCGGATTCGACTGTGTTTTGTCGGTCGTGTTCGGTCCGAATTTCGCCAGCACACGTTCTTCGATTGCGCTGCGCCATGCCTGCGGATAGCGCGCGTGGAGCAGGATGTTGTCCTCCGGTGCAAGGCCGGCGATGTTCGCTTCGCAAATTGCGCGATGTATCTGCTGCGCGCGCGCGACGGTGTTGCAGATGACTGCGGCGCATCCACCGTCGGCGATTTGCGTGCGCAGTGCATCGATGATCGACGACGCATCGTCGCTCAGCCAATCCAGGTGCAGCTCGATCGTCGGCGGCTTCGGCAACGCGACGGCGTGCGTTTCGCCGTGCAGCGGCGCGATGGTCAGCAGCGGATATCCGTCGTGCACACTGTCCACGCGGCGGCAATACGCTTTCAACAGGCGGCGGCGCGTGTCGGCCGGCAGCGTGGCTGAAAGCAGAATGACCGATGCGCCGAGCTGTCCGAGCCAGTGCAGCAGCCTCTCCAGCAGCGAGGACATGTAGGCGTCGTAGGCGTGGATTTCATCGAAGATGACGACCTTGTCGCTCAGGCCGAGCAGCCGCACGAAGAAGTGCTTCGTCTGCAGTACGCTCAGCAGTGCCTGGTCGACCGTGCCGACGCCGAAATTCGCCAGCAGGCTTTTCTTGCGCGGCAGGAACCAGGTAAGTGCTTCGCTTCTTTCTCCTTGGCGTTCGAGCTCTTCGATCGGATCTGCGCTGTCGTTCGGCGCATTTTGTGACAGCAGTGCGCGACTGTGCACGAGCAGCGGTTCGATGCCGTGTCCGAGCTGTGTGTGCAGGAACCTTCGCACGCGGCCATGAATCTGATCACTGGTGGCGGTCGTCGGCATGGCGAAATATGCGCCGGCTCCGTCTGTGCGGCGCAGCCAGTCGCTGAGTGCGTCGAGGGCGATTTCGGTCTTGCCGGCGCCCATCGGCAGCTCGACGATAGCGAGGGCGGGCAGGGCGGTGCTGTGCAGCGCCGCGGCCGCCGCTTCTTGCGCCGGCCGCCGGGCGAAGCCGAACGTGCGGACGAAGTCGAGCGGTGGCATCGCCGGCGCTTTGCGCCAGTCGGCGCTGCGGAGTGCCAAGCGCGCCAGCCGTTCGGCGTGTGCGGCGTAGCTGTGCAGTGGCATCGCGTCGCTGGATGCGGGAAAGACATCGCTGTCGGAGCCGAGCCAGTCGGCTAGCGTGACGATGCCGGCGATCTGCATCATCATGGCGTTGTCGCGCAGCGTGTCCGGTTCGAATTTCGGCACGGCGGGTGGATGAAAGATGGTGCGCATGTCGGTGACCAGCGCCCGGCGTGCCTGCGGCCATGCGGCGATGTCGCGGCCGGTGTCACTCGACAGGAGCCGCGGTGTGCGCAGATCGATGTGTGGATGGAACGCGCCGTGGTGTCCGCTCAGGATCTGTGCGGCCAGCTTCGTCAGGCTGTCGGCTGTGTGTTCATCGCCACACCCGTTCTCGTATCTCGGATGCAATGCATACATCGTGATTGTTTCGTGGCGTGCACGGCGTTCCCCGTTGTCTCGTGTGGGAAATGTGAGGCCTACGCTGGCCAGCTCGTCGCGAATGTTGCGCCAAATCAGCTGGCTGCGACGCTGCAGCGACGGATGATCCTGAAACGCCGGGCTGGCTTTGCCCAGATCGTGCAGCGCCGCCCAGAAGGCGATCATGCGCCCGGCGCTCTCGATGTCGACATGCAGCCACTCGGCGATGCGCTGCTTCGTTGCGGCTGCGATCGATTCGCGCCACAGCATTGCCGCGCACATGCCGACGTCGATCATGTGATAAACGAGGCGATGTACGCTCCCCGACCTCGCGTCGATCTTTGCCCACGGCAAATGATGCCGCGGCTGCGTGGGGGCGGATGTTCCGATGTCGTACGTGCGATTCATATGGTGTAGATGCTGGACGACGCTGTTGCGCACCCATTCAGGCTGAATCACTTTCACGTCGGAACCCCAGCCGCGAATCCACGGCAGCATGTCGCGCGCATCGGCGACGTCGACCGTCCAGCGCAATGCTCCATTCGGTCCCTCGCTGCTCTGCTGGCTGGCATGCCACTGCGTTTCCAGAACGCGCCTGCGGACGTTCGGCGTGAACTCGAGCTCGACGCGTTCACGTTCGGCGCCGAACGAAATCGTCCATGCGCTGCGCAGGTCGGTGAGCTTCGGCATGTCTTCACGTTTCTCGAAGTCGTCGTTCAGCAGACGGCTGTCGTCGATGCGCTCTAGCTTGTACGAGCGGACGTCTTGCACGTGTTCGCTGAAGCCGATGGCGTAGATCGCCGATCCAAACGACGATGGTTCGAATAGATATGGTTCGAAAGTCGTTTCGAACGTTGTGCCGGAGGCTGCTGTGTATCGGATGCGCACTTTTTTGCGATAGACGTAGGCGCGCATCAGATCGCGGAAAACTTTGCCGTAGCCGGTGCGCTCAGGACGGTGCGCCATCTCGGCGGCGGCTGCGTGAATATCGGCTCCGACGTTGAAGTCGCCGATCAATGCCTTCGATAATGCGATGAGCGCTGTCTCAGCGGTCTCGTTGCGCTCGTCCTGCACGCGCGCCAGCGCACGCGCGGCGATGTAGAGGCACATGGCCTGCTCTGCGGTGAGCTCGATCGGACGCAGCCGGCGCTCGACGAACGTTTCGGACGCATGCCAGACCTGGCCCTCTTTGCGGAGTCGCCCTGCCAGTTCGAGCTTGTTCAAATAGTTGTTCAACGTGCGCGGCTGCAAATTCGTGTGTGCGACGAGTTCCGACTGTTTCAAGCCGGGATTGGCCTGCACTGCGCGGAAGACGATTTCTTCCCGTTCTCGCTCTTTGTCGGTGCCGATGCGTGCCATGGATTCTTCCTTAGGTCGTCAATCAACCAGAAACCAATTCCAGCCGGAGCGGCGGACTTGCCCGGTTCGAGCGAGCGCCTGCAAATAGCGATTCGTTGTGCGCCGCGACAGTTTCAGGGCAGACTGCAGTAGTTCTGCACGCACGCCGTCGCCGCGATCCAGCAATTTGAGTTTTTTCATCATGTTGTGCATGTGAAAATCACTGGAGTAGCGGGAGGAATATGAGCTTGAGTTTGAGGAATGGTTGGTATTCATTTTGCTCCTGAAAAAGATTCAAATATAAAAATTTGAGCGCTAAATCAGAAATGTTGGTCGGAGATACCAACACGATAGAGAAAAATCTCGCCACTGTCAATAGAGTCGACGAGTAATCTGCGAACAAAATTTTTAGAAAATAAAATAATTCTAAATGGCGTGTTCGGTGAAAATTCTCGGTCGTGTCGGCGAAAATGGGGCAGACAACGACCAGTATGTGGCCGTGTTGGAAAAGAAAGTTCCGGCCATCCCCGAATATTCTTAAAGTTCCCGGTATTCAGCTTTATTCGCCTCGATGAAACTGTTCGGCCGCACTACGCTGGATTCGGTAATCAGGGCATGTTCGATATTGCTGCGACGCTCCCTCGGACGCCTGCAGCTTTTCCCGCCAACGGTTGGCTTCTTCTCTACTCCCTGTCCCCTTGTCAGTCCGCCGCCCACTCGCGCAGCGCCGCGGCGTCGTCGAGCAGCGCGGCCGGGTCGTCGTCGCGGACGAACTCGAGCAGCGCGGCCGGGGCGGGGTGTTCACGCAGGATCGCCAGCCGGCGGAGCCACAGATCGGCGCCGTCGCGCAGCGGCAG
>JBIIIA010000407.1:0-3363 GCA_044235195.1 Thermoflexales bacterium | reverse complement strand
CGGCCGTGCCTGTCGTCGGCGTTTCCCACCGCGCGCGGCTGGGTGCTGCTGGCCGACCTCGGCGCCAACACCGACTGCAAGCCGGAATGGCTGGCGCAGTTCGCCCTGATGGGCAGCATCTACGCCGAGCGCGTCATGAACGTGCACAGCCCGCGCGTGGCGCTGATCTCCAACGGCGAAGAGGAGACCAAGGGCAGCGAGCTGGTGCAGGCCACGCACCAGCTCCTGAAGACGATGCCGATCAATTTCATCGGCAACGCAGAGGGCCGCGATCTGCCGGCCGGCAACGCCGACGTCTTCATCACCGACGGCTTCACCGGCAACGTCATCGTCAAGCTGTCCGAAGGCATGGGCACGTTCATCAACGGCATGCTAAAGGAAGAAATCATGCGCACGCCGGTGAGCAAGATCGGCGGCCTGCTGATCCGCGACGCCGTGGCGCGCGTAAAGAAGCGCACCGACTACGAAGAGATCGGCGGCGCGCCACTTCTGGGCGTGGACGGTGTTGTAATCATCGGTCACGGCCGCAGCAAGGCCCGGGCCATCGCCTCGGCGCTGCTGCGCGCGGCCGAAACGGTCGAACGCGGCGTGGTCGATGCGATCGAAAGTGGGCTGGAGGCCGCGCCTTCCGCCTGAGGCTCCCGCAGGGCCGCCGCGCTGCAGCTCATCCCCGTCATGGCAAGAACCAAACGCTTTTCCGCTCTGCGCTCGCTCCCGCGCGCGCTTTTGAACCGCTCTCGCTCGGCATCGCTGCGTCGGCGCGTGGTCGTCACCGGCATCGGCGCACTCACCGTGCTCGGCCTCAACACCCAGGAGACGTGGGCCGGCCTGACCGCCGGCCGCAGCGGCATCGCCCGCATCACGCAGTTCGACACGACCGGCTTCACGGTGCAGATCGCCGGCGAAGTGAAGGGCTTCGACCCGACGAAGTTCATCGAGCCGAAGGAAGTGCGCCGCATGGCGCGCTGCTCGCAGATGGCGGTCGCCGCCGCCCGCGAGGCGCTCGACGACTGCGGCCTGCGCATCGGCGCGGACGTGGCGCCGGAGCGCGTCGGGGTGGTCATGGGCACCGCGCTCGGCGGCTTCGAAATGTCCGACGGCGCGATGGTCGAGTTCCGCAAGTACGCCTTCCGGCGCGGCAATCCGTTCGCGCTGCCGGCCGCCCTGCCCAACGCGCCCGGCCATCACATCAGCACGCACTGCGGCGCGAAGGGGCCGCTCAGCACGGTGGTCGCTGCGTGCGCCAGCGGCACGCAGGCGCTCGGCGACGGCGCCGACATGATCCGCCACGGCAAGGCCGACGTGGTGTTCGCCGGCGGCGTCGAGGCAGCAGTAATCGAAGGCGCCATCGCGTCGTTCACGCTGATGCGCGTGCTCAGCACCGGCTGCAACGACGCGCCTGAAAAGGCGCAACGCCCGTTCGACGCCACGCGCGACGGCTTCGCCTACAGCGAGGGCTGCGTGGTAATGATGCTCGAAGACTACGAGCGCGCCAAAGCGCGCGGCGCACACATCTATGCTGAAATCCTCGGCATGGGCGTGTCGTCGGACGCGCATCACATCGCCATCCCCGACCCGACCGGCTCCGGCGCCATTCGCGCCATGCGCTGGGCGCTCGAAGACGCCCACGTGTCGCCGGATGCGATCGGCTACATCAACGCGCACGGCAGCGCCACGCCGACGAACGACGCACTGGAAACTGCCGCCATCAAAGAGGTGTTCGGCCAGCGCGCGTACGACATCCCGGTCACCAGCACGAAGAGCATGTGCGGCCACGCCATGGGCGCCAGCGGCGCCATCGAGGCGCTCAGCACGATCTTCACGCTGCAACACGGCATCATCCCGCCCACCATCAATCTCCACAATCCCGACCCGGCCTGCGACCTCGATTACGTGCCGAACACGGCCCGCACTCAGGAGATCGAACTCGCCGTATCCAACTCGTTCGGCCTCGGCGGCCAGAACGCCTCGATCGTGCTCGGAAAGGTCTAGCCTATGAAAATCGTCGTTGATGAAGTCAAACTGGCGCGCAACGCCAAGATCGCCCGCGGCCTGGTCCTCGGCGTCGTCGTCGTCGCGGTCGGCATGATGATCGCTGTCCTGATCGCCTCGATGTCGCCGAGCGCGGCGTTGATCGCACAGATCACTCCACAGATGCTGCTGGTGATCGAGCTCGTCGTCATCGTGCTGCTGTTCATCGTCTCGCGCGTCGGCTTCATCTTCGCCAACCGCTACCTCGCCGTGCACCGGCCGGAAAAAGTGCTGCGCGACAGCCTCAAGGGCCTCGAAAAGACCAATTCGCTGCTGCTCTTCCAGAAGCCGGTCGATTACATGCTGGTCGAACCCGGCGGCGTGACGATTTTTATTCCGCGCGCGCAGGAACAGAAGGTCACGTACCGCAGCGGCAAGTGGTCATACTCACGCGGACTGCTGCGCGCCTGGATGGGCCGCGATGAAACCATCGGCGATCCGACGGCCGACGCGCTGGACGCGATCAAGAAGGTGCAGGCCGTCATCACCGAGAATGCGCCCGACGTGCGCGTCACCGTGCGCGCGGTGATCGTGTTCACGTTCCCGAAGGTCGTCCTCGACATCGAGCCCGGCCCGATCCCGGTCCTGCACGCCGAGGACATCAAGGACTACCTGCGCGGCGAGGGCCGCCTGAGCGCGCTGCCGAAGCCGGTGCAGCGCAAGGTGCGCACTGCGCTGGGAGTGCCGGAAGGGGAGGAGTGACGGACCTGCGGTCGACCGCCGAAACCCGACCGCCGGGGGCCGACGACGGTCAGCGGTCGGCCGTCGGTGGTCGTTGGTCGGCCGCACTCCTCGCCTGGTTCGCCGCCCACGCCCGCCCACTGCCGTGGCGCGTAGAGCGGCGCGATCCGTACCACGTCTGGCTGAGCGAGACCATGGCTCAGCAGACGCGCATCGCCGCCGTGCTGCCGTATTTCGAGCGCTGGCTGCAGCGTTTCCCGACGATCACGGCGCTGGCCGATGCGCCGCTGGACGACGTGCTCAAGGCGTGGGAAGGGCTGGGCTATTACTCACGCGCGCGCAATCTGCATCGCGCGGCGCGTCGCATCCGCGACGAGCTCGGCGGGCGCTTCCCCGACGACGTGCCCGGCCTGCTGTCGCTGCCGGGCGTCGGGCGCTACACTGCCGGCGCAGTCGCGTCGCTGGCCTTCGGCCGCCATGCCGCCGTGGTGGACGGCAACGTGCGGCGTGTGTTCGCCCGCCTGTTCGCCCTGCCCGCCGAGCGCAGCCGCGACGCCGATCTGTGGCCGCTTGCGGAAGAGCTGCTCCCGCCCGGCCGCGCCGGCGAATTCAACGAAGCCTTGATGGAGCTCGGCGCGCTGGTCTGCACCC
>JBIIIA010000406.1:0-3366 GCA_044235195.1 Thermoflexales bacterium | reverse complement strand
TGAGGCGTAGGCAAGCCGCTCCAAACGGCGGATGCACCCCCCGAAAACAGAAAACAGGGCGCGCCGCTGCATCATGGATAATCACACTCGGTCGTTGAGGACGCCGGCGCCGGGTATGTCGTATATCGTCGTCGCGCCCTCGGTATGGAGGACGAACATGAAGATGATTCTGGCGATCGTGCAGGCGGACGATGCGGCGAAGGTCACGGCAGCGCTGATCGAAGGGGGACACCGCGTGACGCGCGTCGCGACCGAAGGCGGCTGGCTGCGCAAGGAAAACAGCACGCTGCTCCTCGGCGTCGAAGACGACAAAGTCGACGACGTCATGAAGATCCTCAAGGGAACCGCCCGCCGCCGCACCTCGTACATCTCCGTGCCGCGCGAAGTGCCGGGCGCGCTCAATGCGCAGGTGATCGACGTCGAAATCGGCGGCGCCACCGTGTTCGTGCTGAATGTCGAACGCTTCGAACACGTCTAGGTAGGAAATAGAAACGAGAAAAGAGAAACGAGAAAAGAGAGGCGTCCCTGCGTGAGATGCTCCCTCTATTTTCTCGTTTCTATTTTCTATTTTCTCGGTTCTCGCATGAACTCAAGAAAAGGCATCGTCGCCGCCTTCCTCTCGTACTTCGCATGGGGCGTCATGCCCGTGTATTGGAAGGCGCTGACCGGCGTGCCGGCGACGCAGATCCTGAGCCACCGCATCGTGTGGGCATTCGTATTCAACATCGTCGTGCTGACGGTGCTGAAACGCTGGTCGTGGGTGCGCAGCGTCGTCGCCGATCGACGGCTGCTTCTGCTGCTCACGGCCAGCGCCGTGTCGCTGTCGCTCAACTGGCTGATCTACATCTGGGCGGTGAACAGCGGCCACCTGCTCGAAAGCAGCCTGGGCTATTTCATGAATCCGCTGGTGAACGTCGCGCTCGGCGTGCTGGTGTTCAAAGAACGGCTGCGGCCCGGACAATGGGCGGCGATCGCCATCGCAGCGGCCGGCGTGATGTATCTCACCATCAGCAGCGGCGCGCCGCCGTGGGTCGCCCTGGCGCTGGCGGCCAGCTTCGGAGCGTACGGCGCGCTGCGCAAAGTGGCGCGTCTCGACTCGCTCGAAGGATTGACCGCGGAAACGGCGGTCATCGCGCCGTTCGCCGCGGCATGGCTGTTCTATTCCGGCGCAACGGGCAGCGGCGCGTTCGGCGCAGCGCCGGGGCAGACGATCCTGCTCATCGCAGCCGGCGCGCTCACCGCCATCCCGCTGCTGCTGTTCTCCGTCGGCGTGCGCAGCCTGCCGATGTCCACGCTCGGCATCCTGCAGTACGTCTCGCCGACGCTGCAGTTCCTGCTCGGCGCACTGCTGTACCACGAACCCTTCGACAGCGCGCGCGCCGTCGGCTTCGTCGCCGTGTGGATCGCGCTGGCGGTGTATTCGGGGGAGGGGATATGGCAGAGAGTGATAGTGGCAGATAGTGATAGTGGATAGCAACTATCACTATCCACTAGAACTCGAGCCCCGCCACCGCCCGCCACCAGTTGTTCGAACGGCCGTCGGGCGTAGCGCCGGCGACGTGCGGGAAGCGCTGCATCCACCACAGGTGGTGCGCGCGAATGTCGCCGCCGCCCCAGTCGCTCGTGCGCATCGGGCGCATCGCGCCGGTGAGGTTCGGATAGTGCAGCCAGTCGTCGGCGCCGGACATGACCTCACGCGGATTGCCCCAGTCGTAGTCGCGCATGCTCGACGGCGCGAAATGCACGTTGCCGCACTGCGCCGCGCCGGGATGCGTCTTGTCGTAGCGAATGAAGCGCTTCCACAAATTCGAGCGCAGATCGACGGCCGCAGCGTGCCGCTCGGGCTCCTCCGACAGGCCCAGCCGCCGCAGCAGCCGGGCGAACCACGATTCGCGCTGCGCCGGCGACGGCACGTCGACCGGCACGCCGGCGAACACATGCTCCATGATGCTCTCGGCGCGATGGCCGAGGTTCTCGAGCATCTCGCCGACGCCGCGCTCGTAACTGAATCCCATCACGCAAAAGCGCCGCGCGACGTGCGACGTGTTCGGCAGCACCGGCCCGTTGCACCAGATCGCGCCTGCGCCGCCCATGCACGATTCGTAAAACCCGGCATACGGAAATCCGAAAATCCACAGCTCGTCCGCTTCGTCGTCGCGCACCTTGCGCAGGAAATCCGCGTCGGCCAGCATCGCCGCATAGTCGACCGCATCCGGCTGATGAAACCCCGCCCGCTCCCGCATGCAGCGCAGATACGTCGCCGCGTCGTAGCGAAAACCGTCCATCTTGCGCGGCCACGCATCACGTTCGATGCGTTCGACCACTTCGCACTGCACGATCCCATGGCTGGCCTGCCGCACATCATCGATGAACCGCGCCGTCAGCACGTCGGGATCCTGCCAGCCCATCACCTCGTGCAGGCGCCTGCCCTCGCGCTCAGGAATCGTGGGAGCGTAGATCAGCAGGACGACACGGCGGCGAATGGGTGTCACAGGCATGGGGGGAAGTATAGGGAGAAGTAGAGAGGGGAGAGGAGTGAGAAAAGAGTGGGACAAGCACAGCTCATCCTCTCTTTTCTCACTCCTCTCCCCTCTTTCCTCTCATCCTCTCCCCTCTTTCCTCTCATCCTCTCCCCTCTTTCCTCACTCCTCTCCACCTCTTATACTCAACCCCGCCATGTCCTTCGTTCATCTGCACTGCCACTCCGAATACTCGCTGCTGGACGGATATAGCCGCGTCGCCGGCCTGGCCAAGCGCGCGAAAGACCTGAACATGCCCGCCGTGGCGCTGACCGATCACGGCGTCATGCACGGCGCGATCGAGTTCTACGACGCCTGCGGCAAAGCCGGCGTGCGGCCGATCATCGGCATCGAAAGCTACCTGGCCCACTGGGGGCGGCGCATGACGGACAAGGACGGCAAGCAGGACCGCTCGCCGCACCACCTGCTGCTGCTGGCGAAGAACAACACCGGCTACAAGAACCTGATGGCGCTCGCCACGCGTTCGCAGCTCGAAGGCTTCTATTACCGCCCGCGCATCGACCACCCCACGCTCTCCGCCTACGCCGAGGGCGTAATCTGCACGTCGGGCTGCCTGGCTTCCGAAATCCCCAGCCTGATCATGGACGGGCAGATCGACGTCGCGCGCAAACGGCTGCTGTGGTACCGCGAACTCTTCCGCGACGACTATTTCATCGAGCTGCAGGATCACTCGATCGACGAACTGCAGACCGTCAACGAGACGCTGCTCGGCTTCGCGCAGGAGTACGGCATCCCGCTGATCGCCACGAACGACGTGCACTACATCAAGCGCGAGGACGCACAGGCGCACGACGTCATGCTGTGCATCCAAACGAACGCGCTGCTC
>JBIIIA010000405.1:0-3376 GCA_044235195.1 Thermoflexales bacterium | reverse complement strand
CGCCGACGCGGACGTCGTAGCGGTGGACGCGCTGCGCGTGCACGACGTGACCGAGACGATCGGCCTGCGCTACGACTTCGTCGCCGTGCTCGGCATGGCCGAGGGACGTTTCCCAGCGACGCTGCGCGAAGATGCATTTCTGCGCGACGCCGATCGACGCGCGCTGAACGAACGGTTCGGCGTGCATCTGACTGTGTCGACTGCCGGCGTCGAGCGTGAATGGTTCTACACCGCCGTCACGCGGGCCGACCGTGCCATGCTCGTCGTGCGTCCGCGCCTGACCGACGTCGGCGCCGAATGGAAGGCGTCGCCGTTTTGGGACGAACTGCGCAGCGTCGTCGCCGCGGCCCCGACCGCGGTGCGCAGCAGCAATCGACCGGCGCTGGCCGATGCGGCGTCGTTCACCGAGTCCGTGCATGCCGCGCTCGCCGACGAGGCTGCCGGTGCGCCATGGTTCGCACAGCATGCACCCGGTCTGCATGCGCATCTCGAAGCCGGTGCGCGCGTGCTGCGCATGCGCGCGGACGGCGCCGCGGCGCCGGAGGACGGCGACGTCACGCGCCTCGGCGCTGTTCTCGCCGCTCGCTATGGATCGGAATACGTGTGGAGCGCGACGGCGCTCGAGGAATATCACTCGTGCGCGTATCGATTTTTCATCGGTCGTGCGCTCGAGCTGCAGCCGCGGCCGACGGCGCAGATCGGCCCGGACGGCGCTGCGCTCGGTCGCATGTACCACACGCTGTTCGAACGCGCGTATCGCCACGCGGATGATGCCGCGGACTCCGCTGCAGTGCATGCCGCGCTCGATCGAATCGCACCGGCCGTATTCGCCGGCGCGCACGGCTTTCGCGCCGCGCCGTGGTGGCCGCAGACGCAGCGCGACATTCTGGCGAACGTGCACGCTTCGATCGATGCGCTCGCCGACGCGCGCTGGGTGCCGACGCATTTCGAAACGGACTTTCGCGATCTGTCGGTGCAGGCCGACGGCGAACGGATTCTTCTGCGCGGCCGCATCGATCGCATCGATCGCGCCGCCGACGGATCGTTGCGCGTCATCGACTACAAATCCGGCAGCGCGAGCGGATTCGTAAACGACGACATCGTCGCCGGGCGCCGGCTGCAGCTGCCGCTGTACGCCGCACATGCGGCGCAGTCGGGCAGGGTGGTGGATGCGTTCCACTTGCATTACCGCAAGGCCGAAATCGGCAAGCTGCGCCTGGCGCGATTTCACAGTGACGACGGAGACGGCGTTCAGGCGGCGCAGGCCGCCGCGGCGCGTGCGGCGATCGACGCAGCGCGGGGCGTGCGCGCCGGACGCTACGCACCATTCCCGCCGAAGGACGGCTGTCCGGAATACTGTCCTGCGGCCGGCTTCTGCTGGAGTTTTCAAGCATGAACGAACCATCGCTGCATCCGATCCTTTCGTCGAAAGACATGCAGCCGTCGAAGGAACAGCGGCCGGCGATCGTCGCGCGCGACGGCGACGTGCTGGTGACCGCCGGCGCCGGCTCGGGCAAGACGCGCACGTTGGCGGCTCGGTTTCTCGCGCGGCTGGCCGAGGGCGCGCCGCTGCGTTCGATCGCCGCGATCACGTTCACCAAAAAAGCGGCGCTGGAAATGCGCAACCGCGTGCGCGCCGAGATTCGCGCCTATCTGGAGCACGACGACCTTTCTGCGCACGAGCGCGACGTGTGGGTGGCGCATGCTGTGGCGCTCGACGCTGCGCGCATCGGCACCATCCACTCGCTGTGCCAGGAAATTCTGCATGCGCATCCGGCCGAAGCCGCGCTCGATCCGGCGTTCGGCGTCCTCGATGAAGCGCAGTCGTCGCTGCTGCGGGCGCGCATCATCGATGACGTCTTGACGAATGCGCTGGCCGATCCGACGACGGCGGCGCTGTTCGACGCACACGGCGAAGAAATGCTGCGAGACCTGCTTGGCCGCATGCTGCTGCTGCGCCTCGAAGCGGGCCAGGCACTGCGCATCACGCCGGAGAACGGGTGCGCCGATGTCATCGCGCGCGTCGCGCGCATGTTCGCCGATCCGACCGTGCGCGATGGCATCGCTGCGCTGCAGGATCTGCGCACGTCCGGCGTGCTCGCCGCTGCACAGGCCGCCGGAGACGACGGCGCGCCGGTGGTCGCCGAGGTGCTCGCGGCGTGGGATGCCGCGTGCGGTGCCCATGCGGATGCCGATCCGGCCGGCGTGCTCGACGGGATGGCGAATGTGCTGGCCGCCACGCATCTGACGAAGGGCAAGAAGGGCAACTGGCGCGGCCACGATCCGAAAGGTGCGATGAAGCGCATCCGCGAAGGATGGGCGGCGGACGAAAACTTTCTGGGCAAGAAACCGAGCCTGCACATCGATGCTGCGAACGGGGCTGAGCACGCGGCGTTCGTCGCACTGTTCGAACATGCCGAGCGCGCGTACGCCGCAGCGCGGCGCGCCATGAACGCCCTCGACTTCGACGACCTCGAGGCGCGTGCACTCGAACTGCTGCGAACGCGTGCGGATGTGCGCGCGCGCTGGCAGTGCGAACTGACCGAGATCATGGTCGATGAATTTCAGGATACGAACGCGCGGCAGTTGGAGCTCGTGCGCATCCTGAGCGGTTCCGAGGACGGCGTCGCCGGTCGTCTGTTTTACGTCGGCGACCCGAAGCAGAGCATCTATCGTTTTCGCGGCGCCGACGTGCGCATCTTTCGCAGTGAAAAGCAGCGCATCGGCGCGTCCGTGGAATTGTCCGTGTCGTATCGCGCGCACAGCGCGCTGGTGCAGGTGATGAACGAACTGCTGCGGCCGGTGATGGCCGAGCAGTTCGCGCCGCTGCAGGCGCATCGTGCGCAGCCCCGCGCCGGATTCGATGGCGCGTCGATCGAACTGCATCTGGTGCTCGGCGCGCGCGCCGGCGCTGCGACGCAGTGCGCACGCGCCGTCGCCGCGCGCATCCGGGAGATCGCGGCGGTCGGCAGCGTCGAGTGGGACGACGTGGCCGTGCTGTGTCGGGCTTCCTCGTCGTTCGCCGCGTACGAGGATGCGTTCGAGCACGCCGGCATTCCGTTCCTGACGGTGGCCGGGCGCGGCTTTTACGATCGCCCGGAGGTGCGCGATGCATTGACGCAGCTGCAGGCCGTGGCCGATCCGTCCGACGAACTGGCGCTGGCCGGCCTGCTGCGCTCGCCGGCATTCGGCGTGAGTGACGTCGGTCTGTATCGAATGCGCTGGGACGGCGTGCGCAGGCGTGGGCTGCGTGCGGCGCTGCAGGATGCCGAGCGCGTGTTCGACGAGGGCGATCCGGATCGCGCGGCGGCCGTGCGCGCGCGAGAGATTCTGCGTGCGCTGCGCGCGGCGGCCGGGCGCGTGTCGGCCGGGCCTT
>JBIIIA010000002.1:0-35010 GCA_044235195.1 Thermoflexales bacterium | reverse complement strand
CACTCCTCTCCCCTCTCGCCTCTTCCCTCTCCCCTCTCTCCTCTTCCCTCTTCCCTCTCCCCTCTTCTCCACCTCCTCGTGCGCCGCCCCGATCAGCTCGACGCGGCGCTGGCGCTGCCGGAGAAGCCGGCCAGCATCACGCTGGACTATCTCGAGCTGTATGGGCTGCGGCCGGCGGTCGAGCGAGTGCGGGCGGCCGGCATCGTGCCGCGCGTGGCCAGCCCGCGCGTGCTCAAGCCGAATGAAGAGCGCGTGGTGAACTTCCTGCGCACGCTCGAGTGCGAAATTCTGGTGCGTTCGAGCGGCCTGCTGCACTCGCTGGCGCAGGGTGAAGCGCCGCAGCCGGCGATCATCGGCGATTTCAGCCTGAACGCCGCCAACGTCCGCAGCGTTGCGGCGTATTTCGATGCCGGGGTGGTGCGCCTGACGCCGGGCTACGACCTCAACGCGGCGCAACTGGCCGAGCTGGCCAGGCTGGCGCCGGAGCGCTTCGAGGTGGTGGCGTACATGCATCTGCCGGTTTTCCATACCGAACACTGCGTGTTCTGTCGCTTTCTGTCGAACGGCACGAGCTACAAGGACTGCGGCCATCCGTGCGAGAAGCACACTGTGGCCCTGCGCGACGAACGGGGCCGCCTGCATCCGGTGCTGGCGGACGTCGGCTGCCGCAACACCGTGTTCGGGGCGGAGGCGCAGGAGATCAGTGCGCACCTGGACGCGGTGCGCCGCGCCGGCGTGCGGCATTTCCGGCTGGAATTCGTGCACGAGACGGGCGAGCAGGTGCGCGCCGTGGCGCAGGCGTTCCAGGATGCGCTGGCCGGCCGCTGCACCGCGAATGCGCTGAGCGGGCGGCTGGCCGCCGTGGCGCCGGGCGGGGCGACGCAGGGCAGCTTCTTCGTGCTGAGCTAGCTTCCCTCTTGGAAAACTATGTCGACTTCTCAGCTCCATCATCGCTATAGGCCCGAAATCGACGGCCTGCGCGCGATCGCTGTGCTCGCTGTGATTCTGTATCACGCCGACGCCCCGTTCCTGAGCGGCGGCTACGTCGGCGTCGACGTATTTTTCGTAATCAGCGGGTATCTGATCACGTCGATGATGATGGTGCAGCACCAGTCGGGCTCGTTCTCGCTGCTGCAGTTTTACGAACGGCGCGCGCGGCGCATTTTGCCGGCGCTGTTCCTTGTGCTGTTCCTCGTGTCGGCGACGGCATGGGGGATGATCCCGGAAAATCTGGCGCACGATACGTACGAGAGCGTGCTGGCGGCGCTGACCATGTCGTCGAACATCGTGTTCTGGCGCTCGGTGAGCTACTGGGATCCGACGGTCGATCTGCGGCCGTTGCTGCATACATGGAGCCTTGGTGTGGAAGAGCAGTTTTATCTGCTGTATCCCCTGCTATTCGTATTGCTATGGAAAGGCGAGCGAAACGGACGTCGCTGGGTTCTTCCGGCAGTGCTGGTTGTGGCGGGCATTTCGTTCGGGTTGTATCTGTGGCTGTTGAATGGACGTGAAAATTCGGCGTTTTTTCTGCTGCCGGCTCGGTTGTGGGAACTGCTGGCCGGGGCAGCGACGGCCTGGCTGCTGCCGAATCAAGTGCGGGCATGGGAAAGTGCGAAATGGCACATGCGCGCGAGACAGCTTGGAGCGTGCATGGGTGCGGTGCAGATCCTGCTGGCGGCGTGTTACGAACCTATCGGAACTGCCGTGCGTCTCGTGCTGTCCGTGGCCGGCGCCGTGATGTTGCTGGCGTTTGCTCTGCCGACGACGTGGGTCGGGCGCGTGCTGGGGAGCCGGCTGTTCGTCGGCATCGGATTGATCAGCTACAGCGCGTATCTGTTTCACCAGCCGGTTTTCGTCGCGGTGCGGCTATGGCATCCGACGGTTCCCGGCTTGCCGGTGATGCTCGGCGCATCCCTCATCGTATTGCTGCTGGCGTGGGCGTCATGGCGTTTTATCGAGCAGCCATTCCGGCAGGAGCGCGTCATCGGACGACGGAAATTTCTTGTGACGATGGCCGTCGGTGTTGTCGTCATCGGAGTGTTCGGCGTGTTGGGGTATCGGACGAACGCACCGTACGCTCTCTATCGCGCGACTTCGACGGACAGGCAGCGCGCGGTATACGACGAGACATTCGTCGGGAAAATCCTCGAACGCAGTTCGGAATGCTGGCTGGGCAATTTCGAGCTGTACCGTCCGGACATCGATGCCTACGAGTCTTGTGCCCAGCGCTATGGCCGCGCGATCATCGTGATGGGGGATTCTCACGGCTACAACTTGTATTCAGGATTGGCGCAGACCATACGGCACCCGTTCGTGGTGTTTAGCATCCAACCAGTTTGTGACGCTACCGACACCCGTTGCGTATACCGCAGCGTGTTCGAGCTCATTCGTGCCAGAGCGCAGGCTGTGCAGACGGTGCTCTACCTGAATAACGGCAGAAAGGTGATGCGCAACCCTGATCGCAATTTCGCGCCGAGTGTGAAAAAGATCGATCGGTATTTAGGCGAGCTGGCATCGATCGCAGGCCTGCCGCAAGGGCCGGGGGTGTACATGATCGGGCCCTATGTCGAGCCTGCACTTGTGACGCAGCCGTTGCTGCGCTATGCGTACGCCTGTGAACGCGGGCGCGCCGCCGTGCCGCCTGAAACCGTGCGAATCTTCGAGCGACTCGATTCCGCCTTTCTGCAGCGCATATCAGCATTTCCGAATGTGGGCTACGTGTCGACGCTGCGTCACTACTCGGAGGAGGGCGATGCGTATCTCTATGACTGCGACGCCCTGTACTGGTACGATCGCCATCACTTTACTAGGGCTGGTGAGCGACGGCTCGTCGAGTGGCTGGCACAGGATATCCCGGCCATTGCCGATTAGATTGCCCATCAGTAGGGTGCATCCGGGGTTGGTGTATACTCGCTGTCCCTGTCTGTTGACTAGCGACGTCCGAATGCTCGGGCGTGCGTAAAATTCGAAGAGGACATCATGCCGAAGAGAACGTATCAACCGAAGAAGCGCCGTCGCGTGCGCGTGCACGGTTTTCGCGAGCGCATGGCGACGAAGACCGGCCGCAAGGTGCTGAAGAACCGCCGCGCGGTGGGCCGTAAGCGCCTGGCAGTGACGGCGAACAATCACGTCAAGAAGATCGACTGGAACGGCATCTACTCGCCGGCGCGCAGCAAGCGCGGCACCGAGGGCAGCAAGTAAGATTGCTGCGGACAGCCGATTTCGAACGCATTCGACGAGAAGGCGCGCGTTGGCGTGGCAGGCTGTGTGCCTTGAACGCTGCGCGCGCCTTTTTACGTTCCCCGGCACGCGTCGGGTACGTGACATCGAAGAAGGTCGGCGGCGCAGTGCAGCGCAATCGGGCGCGCCGCCTGATGCGCGAAGCAGTGCGTTCGCTGGCGGCCGACGGCGAGCTGCCCGAGGGGTGGGACCTGGTGCTGATCGCACATACTGCGATCGCCACGGAAGACGCCGGCATGCGGCAAGTGAAGGAAGAAATTCGTTGGCTGCTCAAAAAAGCGACCCGGACCCCGCAGAATCCGTAGCCTCGTCGTTGTTCGGCGATGCACGGGCGCTCCTGCGCCGCAGCCCGCTCGGCGCGCTGCTGGTGTTCGCCATTCGCCTCTACCAGAACACGCTGTCGCGCGCATTCCCACCCTCCTGTCGGTTTTACCCATCCTGCAGCCAGTACACCCTGGAAGCCATCGTCAAATACGGTGCGTGGAAGGGGACGTTTCTCGGCGCCAGGCGCATCCTGCGCTGTCACCCTTTTCATCCCGGGGGATATGATCCCGTTCCCTGATGCTATGAAGCCTTCTCACATCGCACCGTTTTTCGCCGCAGCGCTGCTGCTGGCCGCCTGCAGCGGCGAAGCGCCGCCCTCCTCGTTTCCCGGCTTGACGGTGGACGGCAGTTCCGCCTACCTGGCCAGCAATCAGCACATTCACAAGTTCGACCCGGCCACCGGCAAGGAACTGTGGCGCTATCCCGCCGTCGGGCAGACGTTCGCCAACAATGACGTGCACGGGCCGTTCGCCGGCGAGCCGCTGCGCTTCAAAAACTGGGTGCTGACGGCCGGCACGGTCGGGGCGACCGGCATCCCCGACGCGCACGTGTACGCGCTCGACGACTCCACCGGCGCGCTGGCCTGGCGCTGGTCGGTGCCCGGCACGACGGAACAGGAGCGGCGCGAATTCGCCGACGGCATCGTCACCGATGGGTCGCTGCTGTTCGCCGCCAACGGCAACGGAACGCTGTATGCCCTGGATCCTGCGGCGCTCGAAAACGGCGCGCCGAAGCTGGCGTGGCAGTTCAAGACCGAAAACAAGCTTTGGTCGCGCCCGCTGGTCGCCGACGGCAAAATCTTTCAGGCGTCGCTCGACCATACGCTGTATGCGCTGAGCGCGGCGACGGGCGAAGAGCTGTGGCGCTTTCGCGCCGGCGCGTCGGTGGCGTCGACGCCGGCCATTCACGACGGCGTGCTCTATTTCGGCGCGTTCGACGGCTTCTTCTACGCCGTCGACGCCGCCAGCGGGCAGCAGAAGTGGAAATCGCCGGTCGACGCCTGGGTCTGGACGCGCGCGCTGGCCACGGACAGCGCCGTGTACTTCGGCGACGCCAAGGGGCGCTTTTATGCGCTGAACCTGGCCGACGGCGCGCGGCGCTACGTCTCCGAGCTGGGCGGGTCGATTCATGCGCAGCCGCTGCAGGTCGGCCAGAGCATCTATGTGATGTCGACGGATACGTACGTGTACGTGCTGCCGCTGGAGGGCTCCGGGACGGTGCCGCCGCAGCGCCTGAGCGACGCCGGCTACCTGCGCCGACTCACCACGGCGCCGGCAGTCTACGACGGCCGTCTGCTGCTCCCGCTCTTCGACGGCGACATCAAGCTCACGGCGATTCGGCTCGACGATCGAGCCAAAGCCTACGACGTTACCTTGGCGACGGCGACGCCGCCGGCCGCTCCGGCGCCGTAACAACGGCCCGGCATACGCTATCATTCCCAGCGCTCAGCGCAATTCCTCATGATCGGAAACATTTTCGACCTTCTCGTCGTCAATCCGATGACGAACATCCTGCTCCTGCTGTACGGACTGCTCGGGCAGAGCTTCGTGCTGTCGATCATCGTGCTGACGTTGATCATCCGCCTGGTCACGCTGCCGCTGACGTTCAAGCAGCAGGTTTCCGCTGCGCGCATGGCAGCCATGCAGCCGCGCATCAAGGAAATTCAGGAAAAATACAAGAGTGAACCGGCGCGGCTGCAGACCGAAATGCGCAAGGCCGGCTTCAATCCGCTCGGCGGCTGTCTGCCGCTGCTGATCCAGTTTCCGGTGCTGATCGGCCTGTATCAGGCCATCGTGCGCACGCTGTCGCTGACGCCGCTGAGCCTGCTCGAGCTCGGTCGCTACGTGTATGGATTCCTGCCGAACCTGTCGCAGCTGGTGCCCATCAACGGCATCTTCCTCGGCTTCATGGACCTCGGCAGCACCAATCATGCCACCAGCTTTTACGCTATCCCGATCATCGTCGTCGTAACCACGTGGTGGTCGAGCAAGGTGATGCAGGCACCGAGCACCGATCCGACGATGGCGCAGACCAATCAGATGATGACGATGACGATGCCGCTGATGATCGGCTTCTTCTCGTTGAGCACGCCGATCGGCCTGGGCATCTACTGGATTGCGTCGAACCTGATCGGCGTGCTGCAGTATTACGTTACGAAGCCGCGCATGGACGCGATGAAGGCGCAGTTCGCCGCTGAGGCCAGCCTTCCCGCGGCCTCCGTTTCGACGGCCAAGGCCGGCGCGGATGCGTCGCGTCCGCTCTCCGCACCGCCGCGCGCCAAGGTCAAGGTCAAGTCGACCGGACGGATCAATCAATCGGCGTCGCGCAAAGACTCGCGCAACGACAAGGAAAAGTAGGTTGAATTTTCATGGCATCCATTGAAATCGTCGCCAGCGACGTGGAGAGCGCGATCGAGCAGGGCCTGCGACAGCTGGGCCTGATGCGCGCCGAAGTCAAAATCGAAATACTCGAAGAGGGCAGCCGCGGCGTGCTCGGCCTCGGTTCGCGCCAGTGCAAAGTTCGCCTCACGCCGTGGGACGATATTGCCGACGACGACGTGACGGACGACGATGATGTCGAAGAGGCGCAGGACGCGGATTTCGAGGAAGACGGCGAGGACGTGGATGAGGACGCCGCCGAAGAATACGACGAGGAAGACGGGGAGGGCGAGGAAGACGAGGAAGAGCCGGCGCCCGTCATCGAAGGTGAAGGGCTGGCGGTCGAAATCGTGCAGACGATTCTCGAGAATATGGGATTCCGGCGTGCACAGACGTACGGCCGCTCGCTGCTGCCGATGGACGACGCCGACCAGCCGTCGATCATCGTGGAGATCGAAGTCGAGGATCGTGACGAAGAGGCATTTCTGGCGCACAACGCCGAAGGCCTGAACGCGCTGCAGATGCTGGTGCAGACGATGTGGTCGCACCGGACGAAGAGCAATGTGCGCGTCAACGTCGACGTGAACGGCTATAAGGCGCAAAAACAGGAGAAGATCGTCTCCATGGCGCGCCGCATGGCCGAGCGCGTCATCGAATCCGGCCGCGCCGTCACCCTCGAGCCGATGAACGGCGCCGATCGTCGCATCGTGCACATGACGCTGCGGGAATTCCCCGGCGTGTATACCGAGAGCTCCGGAGAGGGTGCGTCGCGCCGGGTGCACATCAAGCCGAACGCCGCGTGATCGTGCACGAAAAAGCAGCGTCACAATGACTCGAAACCGGATCGACTACCTGGCGGTCGGCCATGTCACCGATGATCTGTGGCCGGATGGTCGCGTGACCGCCGGCGGCACGGTGATGTACGCCTCGCGCTGCGCTGGCACCCTCGTCGAACGGGTGGCAGTGCTGACGGCAGCCGTAGCCGCGTTCGACGTCGCCGGCGTATTTCCCGGCATCGACGTGCATCGCCTCGACTCGCCGCTGACGACGCAGTTCTGGAACGTCTACGACGGCAGCCGCCGCACGCAGTTCACGCGCGTCGGTCCGGTGCGATTGCACGGCACGGACATGACGGATGCGCTGCGCGACGCCGCCATCATGCATCTGGCGCCGGTATGCGACGAAGTCGACGTCGATGTGCTCGATGCCGTCGATGCCTCGTCGTTCATCGGCATCACGCCGCAGGGCTGGCTGCGTCGCTGGGGGGCGGACGGGCGCGTGTCGCAGGCTCCGGCCAACTGGACGCATGCCGAGCGGTTTCTCGCGCGGGCCGACGCCGTCGTCATGAGCATCGAGGACATCAACGGCGATTGGAGCGCTGCGCAGCGCTGGGCAGCGCTCAGCCGCGTGCTGGTGGTGACGCAGAGTGAAAAGGGCTGCACGCTCTTCGTGAATGGAGACACCCTGCAGGTGCCGGCGCCGGAAGTGCAGCAGGTGGATCCGACGGGGGCCGGCGATGTGTTCGCCGCCGCGTTCTTCGTGGCGCTGCAGCGCGGCGAAACACCGCAGCGCGCCGCGGAAGTGGCGAACTGCCTGGCGTCGCAGTCGGTTACTCGCCCGCAGATGGAAGGGCTCCCGACTCCCGCCGACATCGCGCGCTGTTTCGGAGCCTAGTTTAGAATCGTGAAACGCCGTGCGTGAAACACGGAGTCCGATTCTTACGATGCCTTACATTTACGCAGTCGCCAACCAAAAGGGCGGGGTCGGCAAAACGACCACCTCGGTCAACCTGGCGGTTTATCTCGCCGCGGAAGGACAGCGCGTGCTGCTCGTAGATCTGGATCCGCAGGCCAACGCCAGCAGCAGCCTGGGTGTGGCACGCGACAAAGCCGTCGCGTCGACGTACGAAGTGCTGCTCGGGCAGGCTACGGCGGCCAAGGCGACGCTGCGCAACGGCAAACTGCGCCTGGCGCTGATTCCGGCCGCGCCTTCGCTGGCGGCGGCGGAAGTCGAGCTGGTCGGCGAGGTGGCGCGCGAGTACCGCCTGAAGGAAGCGCTGGAGTCCGAAATGCACCGCTACGACTACGTGCTGATCGACTGTCCGCCGTCGCTCGGCCTGCTCACGGTGAACGCATTGACGGCCGCTTCGAGCGGCGTGCTGATTCCTGTGCAGAGCGAGTATCTGGCGCTGGAAGGGCTGGGCCAGTTGTCGCGCACCGTGCAGCTCGTGAAGCAGCGCCTGAACCGCGACATGGAAATCGCCGGCCTGGTGCTGACGATGCACGACACGCGCACGGCGCTGGCGCAGCAGGTGGCCGGGGAAGTGGAGAAGCACTTCGGCGACAAAGTGTTTCGCACTCGCATCCCGCGCAGCGTGCGCCTGAGCGAAGCCCCGAGCTACGGCCAGCCGATTTTGACGTATTCCCCCGCTTCGCCGGGTGCGGCCGCGTACCGGGCGCTGGCTGTGGAGCTGCTGGAGCGCAACCACGTGCACGGGCGCAGCGCGACTTCGACGACTGAATCCGGCAGAGACACAGGCGAATCCGCCGAACCCGGAGAATCTGAACCGGTGATGCCGGACACGGAAGGCTGGAGCTGACAATGGCGCCGAAAATTGGACTTGGACGAGGACTGGATGCACTCATTCCGGCCGGCGAGGCGCCGACGCCGCGCGCGCCGGAGGCGCAGGCGGCCGCCGGCGTGGTCGAAATTGCGGTCGGCGATATCCGCCCCAATCCGCATCAGCCGCGCCTGGTGCGCGGATTCTCCGAGCCGGAGCTGGCCGAGCTGGCCGCCAGCATTCGCGAACACGGCGTGATTCAGCCGCTGATCGTGGTGAAAAGCCCGAGCGGCGCCAAGCCGTGGACGCTGATCGCCGGCGAACGCCGCTGGCGCGCCTCGCAGTCTGCCGGATTGACGACGGTGCCGGCCATCATCAAAGACTACGCCCCGCAGCAGATGCTCGAAGTGGCGCTCATCGAGAACATTCAGCGCAGCGACTTGAGCCCGCTCGAAGAAGCCGAGGCGTATCAGCACCTGATGAACGACTTCGGCCTGCGCCAGAACGACGTGGCGCAGCGCGTCGGCAAGAGCCGTGAGGACGTGGCCAACACCGTGCGCCTCCTGCAGCTGCCCGAGAGCGTCCAGGCGGCGCTCATGCAGGGCGAAATCAGCGAGGGACATGCCCGCGTTTTGCTCAGCCCGAAGCTGACCATGGATCAGCAGCTGGTCCTGTTCGAGGAAATTCGCCGCAGCAAACTCAGTGTGCGGCAGACCGAAGAACTCGTGCGCCGCCTCGCCGCCGACCAGCCCCCCGCTCGCAAGGCCGCACCGAATCCTACGCCGAACGACGTGCGCGAGCTCGAATCTCAGCTGCGCAACGCACTCGGCACGCGCGTCACCCTGCAGCGCAGCCGCAAAGGCGGCCGCATGGTGATCGAGTTCTACTCCGACGAAGAGTTCGACGCGCTGTTCGAGCGCATTGTGGGGGCGGAGAAGTGATAGTGGTTAGTCGATAGTGATAGTGCTGTTGTCACTATCGACTATCCACTATCCACTATCTACTATCACTTCTTCACCCCATGCTCCACCACGGCGACAACCTCACGATTCTGCGCGAGCGGATCGCGGACGCGTCCGTGGATCTGGTGTATCTCGACCCGCCGTTCAACTCCGGGCAGGCCTATTACGCGACCGGGCAGCGCGCCGCGGGGCCGCGCTTCGATGATCGCTGGCGGTGGGATGCCGTGGCGTTCGAAGAGGCGTGCGCAGCGACGCCGCCGGCTGTGCGCGAGGTGCTGCGCTGCCTCGAGCGGATGGCCGGCCGCGGGGCCGATGCGGCCTACTGCGCGTTTCTGGCGCCGCGGCTGGCGCAGTGCGCGCGCGTGCTGCGCCCGACCGGCAGCCTGTATCTGCACTGCGACGTGCACATGAGCCATTATCTGCGCCTGGTGCTCGATGCCTTATTCGGGCGGGCGAATTTTCGCAATGAAATTGCCTGGGCGTACCGCACGGGCGGGGTGGGCAAGCGCAGCTTCGCGCGCAAGCACGACGCCATTCTTTTCTATGCGGCGTCTGCGCAGGCGGTGTTTCACCCGCAGCGTGAGCGCGTGCGCTACCGCAAGCCGTTTTTCAGCGCCGAACGCGACGCTGAAGGCTGGTATGCCGACGTGCTCGTGCGCGATGTGTGGGAAATTCCGGCGGTGATCAACGTCTCCCGCGAGCGCACCGGCTATCCGACGCAGAAGCCGTTGGCGCTGCTCGAGCGCATCGTCCTCGCCTCCAGCGACCCCGAGGGCACGGTTCTCGATCCGTTCTGTGGCAGCGGCACCACGCTGGCCGCCGCCCAGCGCCACGGCCGCCGCTGGATCGGCATCGACGCCAACGCCGACGCCCTCGCCGTCGCCACCCGTCGTTTGAACCCGTAGGGGCGACCCGCACAAGGGGACAGCCTAATCCCTAACCCCTATTCCCTTGTCAGGGGGTCATGCGCACGTATTGCAGAGACAGATACGCGACCACCATGCCGGTGACGACCATGATGAAGCCGAAAATGCGATAGGCGGCGAGGGCGAATTTGGGGCCGCGGGCGGCGAGGATGCGCTTGCCGAACGGGTCGAATTCCACCAGTTTGTCGAGAGGCCGCCGCATGGCGGCGAATCCGTTGACGAGCGCCAGCAGCGCCATCAGCAGGCCAAGGATGCCGGAAATCATAGTGCGATTGTAGGGGATGCGCAGGCGTCGACCGTAAAATTTATGTAAAACAACTTGCAGTTACGTTCCGGATTCGGTATCCTTTAGAGAATATGCATGTTGAGCGCGCGTCCGACGACATTTACATCTTTACGAGCGACCGCTATGCGCAGGTGACGGCCAGCCTGATCATCTCGAACGGGACCGGAGTGCTGATCGACACCATGCTGTATCCGAGCGAGGCGGCGCGCATTGCACTGCATGCACGGCAGCATTGCCCGAACGGCGTTCGCTATATCATCTACACCGGCCACGAAGCGGACCACACCTACGGCGCATTTCTGTTTCCGCGGGCGGAAGTGATCGCGCACGAGAAGGCGCGCGACGTGATCCTGGAGAAGGGACCGGCCGCCCTGCTGCGCGCACGCGAAGCGATGCCCGAAATGGCACCGGTCATGCTGCGTCCACCGACGATCACGTTCGCCAGCGGCACGTTCAAGCTGCGGCTGCCGGGCAAGACGTTGGAAGTGATGCACATGCCCGGCCACACGGCCGACGGCTGCGCGGTGCTGCTGCACGAAGAGCGCATCTTGTTCGCCGGCGATGCGATCATGGCGCTGCCGACCGTCGTCAACGGCGATGCCGCGCAGTTGAAGACGAGCATCGAGCGGGCGGCGGCCATGTCGCTCGAGTACATCGTCCAGGGACATGGTGAACTGATTCTGCGCGGTGAAATCAAGGATACGCTGAAGCGCCAGGTCGGTTATCTCGACAGCCTGACGCAGAAAGTGCAAAAAGTGGTGGACGCCGGCGGGTCGCGCGACGACGTGCGGGCGATCACCGTCGAATCCTGCGGCTTGTCGCGCGTGCTGCTGAACGGCACGGTCGGTCAGCTGCACTTGAGCAACACGCTGGCACTCTACGATCGGTACTCCCATGAGCGTCCGGCGGGGGCGCTCCTGGCCGCCGACAGCGAAACGGAGGCCGACAAGCCGACCGGGCGCGCCGCCAAGCCGAAGACGCGCAAGAGCGAAAAGGCCGCGCCGCCGGCGGAATCGCCGTCCGCCGCGCCGGAGAGCGCGCCGAGCGCCAAACCCGCCGCCGGTCGTCGCACGATTCACACGCCGGTCGCGCCGATCGGCCGTTCGTCGCGCACGGTGTAATTGCCCCTTGACATTCGTCGTCGAATCCGTATACTAATTACTCCCGATGCGGGATAGAGCAGTGGCAGCTCGTCAGGCTCATAACCTGAAGGTCGTAGGTTCGAATCCTACTCCCGCTATGAAACACCGGCGCTTTTCAGCGCCGGTGTTGTTTTTTTTCTTGTAGATCCTGTGCAATTTTCACGACGATCGAGGTGTGGAAGGCTGCGTCTCAGGATGCCGCGGCGGTGCCCGGCGCGTAGTCGGTGGCTTCCATCATGAAGCTGGTGATTTTGGCGACGATCGGTCCGTTGGCCTCGGTGGCGGCGCGGCCGGCCTGCCACTCCGGGTCGGCGCGGAAGGCGTCCCAGGCAGCGTCGCAGGCGGCCTGATCGGCGAAGGCGAGCAGGTACACCAGATCGCCGCTCTCCTCGGTGCGCGGCGTCGGCGTCCAGAAGCCGATGACATGGATGCCGTGGCGGGCGAAGAGGCGCATGGTGAGGCTGCGGAAGCGCTCGTCGATGTCGGCGAAGCGGCCGGGGGCGGCCCAGTAGGTGCGAAGCTGGTAAATCATAGTTAGCCGAGGATAGCAGGGGAAATGGGAAGTGTCGCCTCACCCCCCCTGACCCCCTCTCCCCCTCGATTTCGCTTGCATTTTTGTCGAGAAAGTAGCGATATGCGCGCGAAATCTCGGCGAAGAGGGGGAAATTGCCGCCACACTCCCCCTCTTCGCCGAAATTTCGCGCCGCCGGCAAGAGCGTTGCTCGATCAGAGCCGAAGCGAAATTGAGGGGGAGAGGGGGTCAGGGGGTGAGGCGTAGGCGACGGTGAAATTTCGTCCCTAACGGCGGATGCACCTTCCGGTGGGTGCAGGACACACCCGGCGATAATCGCAGCATGGCTACTCCTCGCCAGCGGCTCGGACGCCTCAAGCTATTTCTGGGCATGTGCCCGGGCGTCGGCAAGACCCACGCCATGCTGATGGACGGCATGGCGCGCCGCGCCGAAGGAGTGGACGTGCTGATCGGCTGCATCGAGGCACATGGCCGCGAAGAAATCGTGCAGATGACGCGCAATCTGCCGAGCCTGCCGGCGCTCGATGTCGCGAGTGTGCTGGCGTGGACGCCGGAGCTGGTGCTGATCGACGACTTGCAGCAGCAGAATCCGCCGGGCGCACGTCATCGCCGGCGCTTCCAGGACGTGCGCGACATTCTGGACGCCGGCATCGACGTGCACACCACGCTCGACGTCTGGAATCTCGAGAGCCGCGCCGATGATGCGGCGCAGATCACCGGCATCGCCGTGCGCGACACCGTGCCCGATGCGATGCTCCAGTATGTCGACGAAATCGAGCTGATCGATCTTTCCCCGGACGAACTGCTGAAAAGGCTGGCCGAAGGGAAAGTGCACGCCGGTGATCTATCCGCCGCGTTCTTTCGCAAGGGGAATCTGACGGCGCTGCGCGAGATGGCGCTGCGCGTGACCGCCGAACACGTCGATCGGCAGATGCGCAATTACATGCGCGTCGAGCAGATCACCGGCCCCTGGAGGCCCAGCGAGCGGCTGATGGTGGCGGTAGGCGACAGCGTCGACAGCGAGCGGGTCATTCGGCATACCCGCAGGATGGCGCACGAACAGCAGCGTTTCTGGGCAGCGGTGCACGTCGACACCGGGCGCTACGACGCGCGATCCCGCGCCGTCGTTGAACGCAACCTGGCGCTGGCGCGCGAGCTGGGCGCCGAGGTGATCACCACGACCGACGAAGACGTGGTGAACGGCCTGCTGCGCGTGGCGCAGCAGCACAACATTACACAGATCATCGTCGGACGGGCGCGCATGAGCGGCCTGCGTCGACTGATCGGCGGGCGCCTGATCGCGCGCCTGATCGACCAGAGCGGCTGGATCGACGTGCACGTGATCGGCGGCGACGACATGGAACGTGTGCCGACGAACTGGCTGCCGATGACGCTGCGCGCGTCGCAGCCCGAAGAATACGTGCGCGCGCTGAGCATCATGGCTGCGCTGGTGCTGGTGGGGGACATCGTCTTCCAGAACATCCCACTCCCCGAATCCACCATGCTGCTGGTGTATCTGTTTGCGGTGGTGCTGCTGTCGCTGCGCTTCGCGGCTGGGCCGGTGCTGGCGGCGACGGCGCTGAGTGCGGCAGCGATGAGCTTCTTCTTCTTCGAGCCGCACTACACGCTGAAAATCGAACGCATCAGCGACTGGGTGTTGTTTTCCCTGTATTTCGCCATCTCGGCGGTGGTGGGCGTGTTGACCTCACGCATCCGAAACACCGCACTACTGCTGCGGCAGAGCGAGCTGCAGGCCGTAGCGTCGTTCGAATTCGCCAGCGTGATGTCGCGCGCAGCCACGATGGAGGAGGTATGCCGGGCGGCCATCGAGCGCATCAGCCGCTTGTTCGACGTGCGCGTCTGCATCCTGCTTCCCGATGCGTCCGGGCGATTGCACACCGCCGTCCGTGACTTCGACGAGCCGGTGCCGGACAGCGAATTCGGCGTGGCGGATTGGGCCTTTCGCCATGAACAGCCGGCCGGTCGATTTACCGACACGCTGGCGACGGCGATGGCGCTGCACGTGCCGCTGCTGACGGCGCACGGCGCCGTCGGCGTGCTATGCCTATCTCTGGAGGAAAATCTGAGCGCCCCGCAGGCCGAGCTGCTGCGCGGGCTGGCGAATCAGATCGCGCTGGCGGTCGAGCGTGAACAGCTGGAGGAGGCCGCCACGCAGAGCAGCATGCTGCAGGAATCCGAGCGCCTGTCCAAAACCCTGCTGAACCTGATCTCCCACGAGCTGCGCACGCCCGTCACCGCCATCGTCGGCGCGGCGAGCAGCCTGGCCGAGCCGAAAGTCGACGCCGACGCCGCGTCGCGGCGGCAGCTGCACCGCAGCATTCGCGACTCGGCGACGCGGCTGGACAAGCTCATCGAGAATCTGCTCGACATGACGCGGCTGGAGAGCGGCACGCTGCGCATCGACACCGACTGGACGGACGTGTCGGACCTGGTGCGCACCGTGCGCGAGCGCATCGCGGATGAGCTGGCCGGGCATGAATTCGAGGTCGAGATCGAGCCGGATCTGCCGCCGGTGCGCATGGATCCGGTGCTGATGGAGCAGGTGCTCTACAACCTGCTGCACAACGCGGCGCTGTATACGCCCAAAGGCACGCGTGTGCGCCTGGTGGTGCAGCGGGTGCTGTGCGCGGCCGAAAGCCGCGACGATCTGGTGCTCACGGTCATGGATCGCGGGCCGGGGTTGTCCGCGGAGGACCTGGCGCGCGCGTTCGACAAATTCCACCGCGTGAATCGATCATCGACGACCGGCCTGGGGCTCGGGCTGTCGATTTGCAAGGGCCTGGTGGAGGCGCACGGCGGCGCGATCAGCGCGCAGAATCGGCGCAGCGGGGGGCTGCGCGTGACCATTCAACTGCCGATCGAGCCGATGCCGGCGGTGCTGGAGGTGCGAGATGAGTGATGCAGCGTCTCGGTCTAGTGTGCTGGTGATCGACGATGAGCGCGAAATTCGCCGCTTTTTGCGGGTGAGCCTGCAGGCGGCCGGCTACGAGGTGCACGAAGCCGCCACCGGCGAGGAGGGCATCGCGAGCGTGGCGCAGCAGCGCCCCGACGTGGTCATCCTCGACCTCGGGCTGCCCGACATCGATGGACTGGACGTGCTCGCGCGGCTGCGCGAATGGAGCCACGTGCCGGTGATCGCCTTGTCCGCGCGCCACAGCGACGCCGACAAGATCGCCATGCTCGACGCCGGCGCGAACGACTATTTGACCAAGCCCTTCAGCGTGGGTGAGCTGATGGCGCGCATTCGCGCAGCGCGTCGCAACGCACAGCCGGTGCGGGAATCGAGCGCGGTGCAGGTGGGCGAGCTGTGCATCGACTTCGCCAGCCGGTCGGTCACCGTCGCCGGTGCGCCGGTAAAGCTGACGAAAACCGAGTACGCGCTGCTGCATCTGCTGGCTGAGCACGTCGGCAAGGTGCTCACGCACAAACAGCTGCTGCGCGGGGCATGGGGGCCGACGTACGAAAACGAAACGCACTACCTGCGCGTGTACATGGGCCAGCTGCGTAAAAAGATCGAACCCGATCCGAACGAGCCGCACTACATCATGACAGAGCCCGGGGTGGGCTATCGGCTGAATGGGTGATCCGGGACGGTACGCAAAAAGATAGCTGAACGCGCCCGGCTACGGTGATCGCCGATGAGGAGAGGTGCGACGCATCCAGCTATCGGCAACGATGTTATAGCCGAATTGTTCAGAACGGCGTAAAAAATAGCGAACGAAAGATAAAAAAATAGTAAAGAGAACGCTTGAATCCTAGGTGTGTTCGGTATATTCTCCTAATCTGCCCGCCATGCAACCCATCTCCGCTTTTCTTGCCGGCGACTGGACGTCGACCGGCCGCACGTTCGACGTGCGCAGCCCGGCGACAGGAGAGGTCGTCGCCCGCGTGGCCGACTGCGGCCCGGACGACGCGTCGCGCGCGGCCGCATCCGCGCAGGACGCCTTCCGGAAGTGGCGCGCACTCACGCCGTGGGACCGCGCGCCGATCCTGCAGCGCTGGGGCGCGCTGATTCAGCAGCACGAAGAACGCCTGGCCGCCGGCATCGCGCGCGAGATGGGCAAACCCGTCGCCGAAGCGCGCGGCGAGCTGCGTTCCTCGGCGGCGCTGGCCGGCGAGCTGGCCGAGGAGGCCAAGCGCGTCTTCGGCGAAATGGTGCCCAGCCAGTTCGTCGACAAGCGCCTGATGGTCACCCGACGACCGGTCGGCCCGGTCCTCGCCGTCACCCCGTGGAACTTCCCGGCCCTGATGATCATGCGCAAGGCGGCCGCAGGGCTGGCGGCCGGCTGCACCGTCATCGTCAAGCCGGCCGAGCAGTCGCCGCTGACGGCGCTCGAGCTGGCGCGCCTGTGGGAGGAGGCCGGCGGCCCGCCCGGCACGCTGCAGGTGCTGCCGACGGCCGATCCGGCCCCGCTCGTCGCGGCGCTGCTCGACGATGCGCGCATCCGCAAGCTGACCTTCACCGGCTCCACCGAAGTGGGCATCCTGCTGAATCAGCGCGCGGCGGCCTCGCTCAAACACGTTTCGCTCGAACTGGGCGGCCACGCGCCGTATCTGGTGTTCGACGACGCCGACGTGGCGCAGGCGGCGCGCGACGTGGCCGCCAGCAAATTCCGCAACGCCGGCCAGACATGCATCTGCACGAATCGCGTCTACGTGCAGCGCGGGATCGCCGATGCGTTCGAGGCCGAGCTGGCGCGCGTCACGGCGGCGCTGCGCGTCGGCGACCCGCTGCAGGCCGACACGCAGATCGGCCCGCTGGTCGATGATGCCGGGCTGCGCAAAGTCGAGGCGCACGTGGCCGATGCGCTGGCGCGCGGCGCGCGCGTGCTGACCGGCGGCCGCGCACTCGGCGGTTTGTTCTACGCGCCCACCGTGCTGGCCGGGGTGACCGAAGACATGCGCATCATGCGCGAGGAGACCTTCGGGCCGGTGGCGCCGATCGTGCGCTTCGACGATGAGGCCGAGGCGATCGCGCGGGCAAACGACACACCCTACGGCCTGGCGGCGTACGTATGGACGCGCGACATCGGCCGCGTCTTTCGCGTGAGCGAGGCGCTGGAATTCGGCATCGTCGGCGTGAACGATCCGATCCCGTCGACGGTGCAGGCGCCGTTCGGCGGGATCAAGGCGTCGGGCCTCGGCCGTGAGCAGGGGCGATGGGGGCTCGAGGCGTATCTGGAGGTGAAGTTCACCTCGGTGAAGCTGGGGTAGCACAGAGCGGATTCACCAGCCCATGCGACCGCGGCGCCAGCCCAGCTTTTCGAGGTGGCGGTCGCGGACCTGCTCGATGTGCCGTTGATGGGCGGTGAATTTTTCGTCCGTCCAGCGGTAGTGTTCGAGCAGGTCGGGGTCGAGGGCGACGCCGAGGCCGGGGCCCTGCGGCACGGCCAGACAGCCGTTTTCGTAGCGCAGCTTGCCGCCCCGGATGACGTCGCCCTCCCACTGGTTGTAGTGCGAGTCGAGGCCGTGCAGCGCGAACGGGGCGGTGATGCCGCCCCACACGATGTGGTATGGGATGCGGTAGGGGAAAGCGAACGCGGCGATGTGCAGGCGCACCGCGGTGCCCGGGCCGAGCTCGTAGGCGCTGTGCATGCCGATGTCCATGCCGGTGAAGCGCGCGACGTCGTAAAAGCGCTTGAGGGCGAGCGGGCCGGCGTAGGCGTCGGGCGCCGAGATGTCGGCGGCGCGAAAGCGGCGCAGGGCATCGAGGTCGAGCGGCTGATCGAGCGACTCGTCGCCGTAGCGGCCGCCGGCCGGGCGCAGCGGGGGGAGCAGCGGCGGCAGCCAGGCATGCGACGAGATCGGCACGCTGCTCATCTGGCGCAGGCGGTGGCCGGCGCGGAAGATGTTCTCGAAGCTGCCGCCGACCGGTTCTTCGATCCATTCGAGGCGGCACGATTCGACCTGCCGCATGAAATGCAGCGCCTGGCTTTCGCTCCACGAGGCGTGCGGGTCGACGCGGATTTCGACGTCCGGCCCGACGGCGGCGCGCGCGGCGTGCACCAGTTCGATGTAGCGATGCGGTTCGAAGTCGCACATCGAAATTTTCAGGATGCGGAATCCGTCCGTGCGCACGAGTTCCTGCAAGTGCTGCGGATACGAATCGAAGGTGACTTCGTGGCGGCCGTGCAGGTCGGGGAAGCGCCGCCAGGTGTAGGCGGCCATCGGAACGCGCTCGACCGTCGGCACGTCGAGTTCGAACACGTCGCGCAGGGCGCGATGCAGCGGCTTGTCGACGACCTTGCCGAAGAAGTCCCAGTAGGCCAGCCCGAGATCAGCGCGCAGGCGCGGGTCGAACGGATCGGCGCCGACGACGCGGTCGCGCAGGCCGGGGTCGTCGGGCGACCCCTCGGAGATGGCGGAGAGGCCCTGATCGGTGATGAATTCGGCGAAGGTGAAGGTTTCGGCCGAGCCGTCCCAGCGCTTGGTGCCGGTCCAGGGCATGAGGACGCGCCAGGTGCGCACGTCGCGGATGCGCAGGCGGGCGGCGCGGCCGACGTCGTCGATGAGCGCTTGGCGTCGGCGGATGTCGGCGACCGTGCGGCGGTCGAATTCGGCGATTTCGGCGACGGGGGCGATGCCGGTGGAATCGTGCATGGATGCACTTCGTTATAGACTCTCGGCGCGCGGACGGCAACTGAACGGGAGCACACAGGAGGCAGGAACATGACGAAGGCAGCGATCGATGCGGACGAACAGCGGCGTTGGGCGGCGGAATGGCGGCGCGACGGATTTCTCGTGCTGCGCGACGTGGTGCCGCCGGAACAGGTGGCGCGCCTGCGGGCGATCTGCGACGAGGTGTACGCGCAATGGAAGGAGGTCAGCCGCCCGGAGAGTGAGCCGGGTGCCTTCGCCTACGGCCCGCGCGCGTGGGTGCTGCTGCATTTGAACCACCCGCGCTATCACCGGGGAGCCGGCGGGCGCGGCGACCTGACGGCGCTGCTGGACGCCGCGGCGTCGGCGACGGCGCGCGCGGCGCTGCAGGCGATCTATGGCCATGCGCCTTTGTTCATGCAGATGAATTACTACGTCGATCCGGCCGGGGCAGGCTGGCCGGGCGTGTGGCATCGCGACTGCCAGTTCTTCGCCGGCGGCGACGAAGAGCGAGTGAAGGCGGCGGTCGCCGCCGAGGCGCATCCGCCGCGCGACGTGCACATGCACATCCCGCTCGCGCCGACGCAGGCGACGGAGGTGGTGCCCGGTTCGCACGATCGCTACGACACGCCGGAGGAGCTCGACGTGCGCATGAACGATTCCACCGCCGACCGCATGCCGGGGCGGCTGCCGCTGCAGCTGAACCCGGGTGATCTGGCGTTCTTTCACGTGAATTCGATTCACCGCGGCATGTATCTGCACGGCGTGCTGCGCCGGACGATCGCCGTGACGTACAGCAGCGTCGATTTTCAACGCCCGCCGACGCGCGACTGGCTGATCTCGGCGCGCGGCTATGCAGCCTCGTATCAGCCGTGGTTCCTCGACGCCGGCTATCTGGACGGCACTGCGCCGGAGACGCAGGCGTTCTTCCAGCGTTACCTCGACGCGTACGGCGCGACATTGAGGCGCGACTTTCTGCCGGCCGAACTGGGCGCCGAGCGCATCAGCTATTACGCAGCCTGAGTGGGGCGCGGCCGTCAGCGGCCGTCCGTCGGCGCGGTGAAGCCGTGCCTCGCCAGCGTCGCCTGACCGTCCCTGGACAGCACGTACTCGACGAATGCGCGCGCCAGGGCGGGGTTCGGGCTGTCGGCCAGTGGGGCGATCGGGTAGGCGGCGACGGTGTTGAGCGCGGCGGGGATCTCGATCGTGCCAACGGACTGCGCCTTGTCGGCGACGACGTCGGAGGCGTAGATGATGCCGGCGTCGGCCTCGCCGAGCGAGACCTTGGCGAACACGGCGCGCACGTCCTCTTCGTACGAGACCACGTTCGACAGCACGGCGGTGCGGTAGTCCGGCCCGAATTCCTTCTGTGCCGCGGCCTTGGCGAGGAAATCGAGCGCGTAGCCGCCGACGGGTACGGCCTTGTTCGCCAGGATGATCGACGTGCCTGGGCGCGCCAGGTCCTGCAGCGTGCGCAGGCGGGCGGGATTTTCCGTGGGAAAGATCACCACCAGCCGATTGTGGGCGAAGACCCGGGGCGACTCGGCCGTCACGCGGCCGGTTTGCACCATGGCGTCCATCTGCTTCGTGTGGGCAGAGGCGAATACGTCGGCCGGGGCGCCGTAGCTGATCTGTTCGGCCAGCTGCTGCGAGCCGGCGAAGCTGAACTGGATGCGGGTGTGGGGAGTTTTCGCCTCGAAATCTTCGCCGATGGCGGTGAATGCATCGCGCAGCGAGGCGGCGGCGTAGACGGTGATCGTGCCGGCCGGTGCGGCCGGCGCGCAGGCTGCCCCGACGAGCGCGCCGGCGATCAGGAAGAGCGCGAGCGCGAGGGCGTTCAGGGGACGGGAAAGCATCATGGCGTGTCTTCGAATCAATGGGCGAATGCGTCTTCCTGAGAGGTGCGCAGCAGGCGCGTGACGAACAGGACGACGAACGACGAGAGCATCAGCAGGATCGTCAGTCCCAGCGCGGCGCTGAGATCGCTTTGGAAGAGCGTGTAGACGGCGAGCGACATCGTCTGCGTGCGGCCGACGAGGTTGCCGGCGAACAGGATGGTGGCGCCGAACTCGCCGAGCGAGCGGGCCCAGGCGGTGACGGCGCCGGCGACGAGCGCGGGCAGGGCCAGCGGGAGCGTGACGAATCGAAAAATCTGGACAGCGTCGGCCCCTTCGACCATGGCGACGCGCTCGAGATCGCGGTCGACGCTGCGAAAGCCGACGACGGCGGCGCGCAGATAGAGCGGGGCGGCGACGAAGACCTGCGCGAGGACGACGGCGGCGGTGGTGAAGGCGAGCGGGATGCCGGCGGCGGTGAGCAGCGGGCCGAGCAGGCCGGTGCGGCCGAACGCCAGCAGCAGGCCGATGCCGGCGACGGACGGCGGCAGCACGACCGGCAGATCGAGCAGTGCGTCGATGAGGCGCCAGGCGCGGATGCGGCGGCGGGCGATCAGCCAGGCGGTGGGGGTGCCGAGGACGACGATGACGGCGAGGGCGGTGAGCGACGTGCCGAGTGTGAGGCGGATGGCGGGGCCGACCTCGGGGGCGCCGAGCGCTGCGCCGAAGAGCGGCGCGCCGCGCACGACGATGGCGACGATCGGCAGCGTCACCAGCAGCAGGAGGGCGGCGGCGGCGGCGAGGGCGGCGAGGCGGAAGTGCACGGTGCGAGTCTAACCTGACGGGCTGGATGTCGAGAATGCGGAACCTTCGAAACGACGGAAAGGTACCCGGCTTCTTAGAAGCCGGGTACCTTTCCGTCGTTTCGAAGGTCGTCAGCTCCTGTCAGGTGCGGCGTACAGGCGGGCGTAGTCGCATCGAAAATAGAATTTCGGAGGACACTATCCATTCGGTGTGAGTGACTCCGAAAATCACGTGAGTGCGAGGAAAAGAGTAGGAAATGACGAATTTTGACAGCAGTCTGGTTTCGGATGTGCAGGCAAAAGAATCGGCTGTTGCATCACAGGTCGAAGAGATGCAGAGCCAGCATTTGAAAGTGCTGTTGCTGTGCGGCCTGTTGCCGTTGACGATCGCACTGATGCGCGCAGCGGGATGGATCGGCAGTCCGCAGCCGTTGTATGCGTGGCCGGTGATGGCGGCGCTGGGGATCGGCATGTCGGCGGCGTATCTGCTGCAGGCGCGCCGTCCGGCGCTGGCGCCGTCGGCATTCATCGGAGCGCTGTCGGCTGCCAACCTGCTGGAGGCGGTGCTTTTTCCGAATGGGCCGGCGTTGTACTTGTTCGGCATCATCGGAGTGATCGCCACGCTGCTGGCGTCGCAGCGGGCGGCAGCGGGCTGGATCATGCTGATCGTGGCGATGCAGTGCGTCGTGATGTGGTGGCTGCAGCCGTATACGACCGGAGACTGGGTGCGACCGCTGATCGTGATGCTCGGGACGAGCGGTGCGGCGTGGCTCGGCATGCATCGTGTGCAGACGGTGCTGAAGTGGTATCTGCAGACGACGCGCGACGCGATCTCGGCAGCGCGGGATGCGCAGACGCACCGCGCCGAATTGATGCGGCTGAACAAAGAGCTGGACAGCGCCTATCTGCGTCTGGAGCGATTGAACAACATGCTGATCATGGCGCGCAAAGAGGCAGAAGACGCCAGGCTGCTGAAGGTGCAGTTCGCCAACGCCGTCAGCCATGAACTGCGCAGTCCGATCAATCTGATCATCGGATTCAGCGACATGATGATGAACGCGCCGGAAGTGTATGAAGACCAGCAGTGGTCTCCACGCCTGCGCAACCATGTGGCACAGATCTATCAGAGCAGCCAGCATTTGTCGCAGCTGATCGACGACGTGCTCGATATGTCGCGCATCGATGCGTATCGCATGTCGCTGGTGAAGGAGCGTACGCCGATCGCCACGGTGATCGCCGAAGCGTACGAAATGGTGCGCAGCCTTTTCGAAGTGCGGAGCTTGTATCTGCGTGTGGAAATCGAGCCGGATTTGCCGCCGATCATGCTCGATCACATTCGTGTGCGGCAGGTGCTGCTGAACCTGCTCACGAATGCCGTGCGCTTCACCACGGAAGGCGGCGTGACGATACGAGCCTGTCGCAGCGCCGGCGAGCCCATCGGAGGCATCTTCGCATCGTCCGTCGTGATTTCGGTGAGCGATACCGGCATCGGCATCGCCGAGGCCGACCTGCCGCGGCTGTTTCAGGTGTTCTGCCAGCTGGACAATGCCTACCGCTGGAATCGAGGTTCCGGGCTGGGGTTATCGATCAGCAAGCAGCTCGTCGAGCTGCACGGCGGGCGCATCTGGGCGTCGAGCGAGGTGGGCAAAGGCACGACGTTCTCGTTCAGCCTTCCTCTGGATGTGGAATACGGCATGCCGATGGCGGCGCTGAGTGACATGGAATCACAGGAGGCGAGCTTCTGGAGCCGGCTGGAAACCAAGGCGCACGGACACAAATCCGTGCTGGCGATTACCGATCAGCCGCATGCGCAGCGCCTGATCACCGGCCGCTCGGAACGAGACCCCGCACTGGAGGTGACGTGGCTGCACGAATTCGTGGAGATGCGTGAAGTGCAGCAGGCGGTGGAGCGAGTGCGACCTGTGGCGATTCTCGTCGTCAGCGGGGATATGGAATCCACAGCGCGCATGAAACAGCGCGTCGACATCGTGGAAGGAATGCCGATCGTTGCGCTGACGCTGCCGGGGCTCGGCCGGCCGTCGCTGCCGGACGTCTTGAACGACTACTTGATCAAGCCGGTGTCGCGGCACAAGCTGTCCGATGCGCTGCAGCGCCTGCAGCGCACCCGACGAGACATTCGCTGCGTGTTGGTCGTGGAAGACGAGCCGTCGATGCGTGAATTCCTCGTGCTGGCATTGCGGCTGATCTTCGGGCCCGCCGTGGTGGTGCATGATCGCGACACCGGCGTGGCGGCGTTGACATGCGTCGTCGAGCACCGACCGGATCTGGTCCTGGTGGACCTGAATCTGCCGGACGGCGACGGCCTCGAGCTCGCCGCGGCCATTCGCGCGGAGTGCGCCGACGCTGCAATCATCGCCGTGACGGCGCGCGATCTGCATCTGAAGGACTTCGATGTGGCGCCGGATGTGATCACTTGCACGCGCACACACTGTTTTTCCCAGCGCGAACTGGAAAGTATGCTGGCGGCGCTGGCAGCCGGATTTTCAGCTGGCAGGGCATTGCAGGGGGATGAGCCGGTGCGTGAGGAATTTACTCGAGATTAGCCGTTTCCATCCGCATCGAGCAGGTCGTTGATCAGATGGACGAGTTGGTTGCGCAGCACCGGCTTTTTCAGGAAGTGCGTGGCGCCGAGTGCGTAAGCCAGATTGGCATCGTTCAAGACCGAGCAGGCGATGATCGGCACGTCGCGCATCGTCGGCATGTGGCGCAGGCGCTGCAGCACTTCCCAGCCGTCCATCGCCGGCATCATGATGTCGAGCATGACGAGGTCCGGCCCGCTGGCGACGACGCAGGACAGCACATTTTCTGCTTTCGACTCGGTGATGACTTCGTAATTGAGGCCCGCGAGGTAGCTTCGAAACAGTTCCAGCGCCGCGGGCTCGTCATCGACGATGAGCACCGTGCGCGTGCGCGGGCTGCTGGGGAGCAGCAGGGAAACCGAGTGCGGATGCCATTCGAGTCGGCATCCGAGTACGCGGGCCAGCAGGTCGCACAGCTGGGCCCTTTCCGGATCAGTCAGCGGCTGCAGTTCGCACGGGCTCACGAAATCGATGCGCACCTGCCCATTTTCTCGGGTGGCGGAGAGCATGGAAGCATCGCCGCCCGGCGAACCTGTGCAGAACTGGGCGAGGGTGAGCAAAAGCTGATGCAGGATGCCTCGATCGGTGAACGTCTTGAGCGTCGGTGGATCGATGTCGACCTGCAACGGCGGCACGTCATTTTCCTGTGCGTTCTTCTCCTGCAAGGAACTACGCGTTCGTGCGAGCAGCTGTGCGACGTCTTCGACGAGCTCCAGCAGTGCGAAATGGCTCGGGACGAGGGCGAGCCGCTGCACGGCGGCAGCGAGCGGGGCAGCACTCGTTTCCGAGCCCGGCGGGGGCGCCTCATGCTGCGCCTGCGCCAGCATGGACAGCGCCGCCAGCGCTCGCTGATGCTCGCGCCGCATCTGGCGTTCGCCGAGCGCGAGCTTCTGTTGAATCTCCCATAGCGGCCGCTGCTTGACGTAACGATCGCTGAGGATGACGTAATGTCGCCACTCTGGAGCTACGACGTCATAGGGCCGGGTCGGTCGCAGACTTTCGATCAAATCCAGCAGCAGTGTGCGCAAATGCATGCCCGAACGCACGGCGGGGCGTGCCACCCTGTGCACCAGATCGTCGACGACCGGATGGCTGGCCAGGAACCCCAGATCGTGCAGGTGCAGAAGGACAGTTTGAAGCTGCTCCGAAGTGATGCGGTCATCCCTATCCATCTGACGCGGGATGATAGCAGTGACGTAAATATGGTGCTGGGGCGACCGGACTCGTCGTAAGACCAGACGAAGTCCGCACGATGACCGCCGCCGCGGGGAACGATCGTTACTATCTCCCCCCAATGGTCCAGGAACGGCTCACGACGAACCGGCCGGCCGCTGCCGCCGAGATGGTTCTCACACGCAGAGAGAAGTTTAGTCGCTGGCGATATCGACATCGGCACGCTGTCGAGGGCTGGCTGATCATGACGCCAATCCTGGCGTACTTCTCCGCGTTCTTCTTCTTTCCCGTCGTCAGCAATTTTCTGCTGAGCTTTACGAAATGGTCGGGACTGAGCGGTGCGCCGGCGTGGGTCGGGTTGACCAACTATCGTCGCTATCTGACGGATCCTACCTACATCCAGGTCATCACGAACACCGTGGTGTTTGCGGTGCTGATTCTGGTGATTCAAACGGCGCTGGCTCTGCTGATTGCGCTGCTGTTGAACGCCAAAGTTCGTGCGCGCGGCATCTTTCGCTCGGCGTGGTATGTCCCGACCTTGACGTCGGCGGCGATCATGGCGCAGGTAACGGCGGTATTCATTGCACCGAGCGGAGGTGTGATCAATTCGATTCTTTCCCAGTTGAATCTGCCGCCGGTGATTTTCTACGTACAGGTGGACTGGATGCGCGCCATCATCATCGTGTATTCGGTATGGCGTGGCGTGGGCGGGCCGATGCTGTTGTATCTGGCAGCGTTGCAGGGCATCCACCAGGAGTTGTACGAGGCGGCGCAGGTGGACGGCGCGACATCACGGCAGCTGTTGCGCTACATCACACTGCCGCTGCTGGTGCCGATGACGATCTTCGTGCTGATCACCGGCGTAATCGGGACAGCGCAGATCTTCGAGGCGGTGATGTTCCTGAGCAAGGGCGGTCCGGCCAATCAGACCAACGTGTTGATGCTGCAGATCTACCAGGATGCGTTCTCGAATCAGAGCCTGGGCATGGCCAGCGCCGGCGCGGTGGTGCTCGGCGTGATTCTCCTCGCGTTCTCGATCATCAATATCCGCATCATGAGCCGGGGAAGCATCGGTTCATGACGCACGACCGCGAGTTTTCGAGCATCCCATACGGAGATCCACGATGACTACTGTGCAGAGGAAATTAAACCGCGGCATCAGACTCGACAGAGTGCTGCTCTATCTCGTGCTGAGCCTGACGTCGTTCATCATGGCTTTCCCGTTGCTGTTCGGGCTGGCAGGGTCGATCAGCACGATCGAAGACTACGTGCGCACGCCGTGGTTTCCGATTCCCTACACGCCCACACTGCAGAACTACGAGATCATTCTCGGCTCGGGAAGCGAAGTGCTGCTGTGGGTGGGCAACACGCTCATCCGCACGGTTTGGTACATCACCATTCCGGGTGCGGTGGGGGTGCTCGGAGGATATGCGCTGTCGCGGCTGCATTTCCGAGGGCGGGACAAGATTTTTCTCTTTCTGTTGAGCTCGATGATGATGCCCGGCATCGTGTATATGGTGCCGACATTCGTCATGATGGCACGCATGCCTCTGGCCGGCGGCAACGACATCTTTGGGCAGGGCGGCAGCGGCGTGGTGAATCAATGGCCCGCCCTGTTGATCACCGGTCTGGTGAACGTGTACTACATCTTCATGTTCCGCCAGACCTTCACGACGATCCCGATCGATTTCGAGGAGGCGGCCCGCGTCGACGGGGCCGGCACGCTGCGATGCCTGTGGAGCGTGTATCTGCCCATGCTCAAGCCCGTGCTGACCGTGCTGGTGATTTTTCAATTCGTGGCCATCTGGAATGATTACACATGGCCACTGTTCGTCTCGACAGGCAATCCGAAGATCTGGACGCTGGCACTGGGATTCCAGTACCTGGCCCTGAGCGGCGCGCAGCGCAAGGGCTTGCCCGGATCGATCACGGATTACACGTTCGTATTTGCGTTGGCGACGATCGCAACTCTGCCCCTCATCGCCCTCTATCTGTTCATGCAACGTTTCTTCGTAGAGGGTGTACAAGGATTCGCAATCAAAGGCTGACGTAAATAACAATTTTCGAATTGTCCGCATCAGGAGGTAGAAATGTCCGTAAAGAAAGGTAATTTGTCCCGACGTCGGTTCCTGCAGGTGGCTGCACTGGGAGCGGGAGGAGCCGTGCTGGCGGCGTGCGCGCCGGCCGCGCCGGCGGCGCCGCAGGTCGTCGAAGTGACGCGTGAAGTGGAAGTTACGACCGAGCCGCAGAAGGTGGAAGTCGAAGTGACGCGCCAGGTCGAAATTCAGGTCACCAGCGCGCCCGCGCCGGAAGGTCCGCGCACGATCACCGTCTGGGGATCCGGCCTGGACTTGAGCATGATCGAAAAGGACCCCACCGGCAAGGGCGCGGCGCTGGTGGCGCACAAGAAGGTGTTCCTCGACAAGAACCCGGGCACGAACGTCGTCTGGGAAGACCACGGCTGGGACGAGGCGCTGCGCCAGAACGTCGTCACAGCGCTGCTGGCTGGAACGCAACCGGACGTGATCGTCGGTGAAAACTTCTTCCAGCAGTACGCCTCTCTCGGTGCGCTGCTGCCGATCGATGATCAGCTGAAGACGAATTCGGCGATTCTGGAAAACTCGATCGTCGGCACGCACAAGGCGGCGATTTACGACGGCAAGCACTACGGCCTGTCGTGGATCTCCGGCTGCTTCGGCTTCGAGGCCAATCTGAATGTCCTGAAGGATGCCGGGCTGCCCGAGGAAATTCCGGCGACCTGGGACGACATGCTGCTCGCTGCCCAGACCGTGAGCGAGAAGAGCAAGGGTGAGATCGGCGGCTACTCGCTGCAGGGCCCGCTCGGGTTCTCCGTGGGCGGCATGTTCCGCCTCGCGGTGTACATGCAGCAGCTCGGCACGCAGCTGAACAAGGCGGACAACCCGTTCATGCCCAACTTCGACGATCCGGCGGGCTTCCCGGCGTGGGAGTTCGTGCGCAAGATTCTGCCCTACACGCCGAAGGGCCTCGTCTTCGAAGCGGATGAGGGCAAGGTCTACAGCCAGTTGTTCGCCGGCAAGTCGGCGATGCAAATGGCCGGATCGTGGCACGTGGGCTGGGCGAAGGACAGCGGACTGAATAACGCCGTCTACGGTCCGGTGCCCGTCCCCTCCGGTGGCAAGCCGGCCAGCTATGTCGTCGGCAACGTGATCTACGGCGCGATGGCGGCCAGCAAGGTGCCGAACCTGGCGGTCGATTGGGTGACCACCAGCCAGGATGCGTCGGTGCAGGACATCGTCTTCAAGTCGGCCGGACGCCTGCCGTCCACCAAGAAGTCGATCGAACTGCTGATCAACGATGCCGATGTCGACGACGCGACCAAGAAGTTCGGTGCTCTGCTGCGCGACAGCGATCTCGGCATCCTGCCGCAGTGGAACAAGGAGCCCAACAAGCTCAACACGATCTGGAACGATCTGTTCACGGCCGTGCTGACCACCGAAACGCCTGTCGCTGCGCTGGCTGACGAAGCGCAGAAGAAGGCGATGGCCGTGCTCGAAGCGGCTGCCTAAGCCGCGAATGTTCTCATGTGATGGGTGCGCACGAATTACGGCGCGCGCCCATCCCGGTGCAGCGCCGCGTGTCTTCTGCAGCGAGAAACTGCAGGCGGAAGATGCGCGGTGCATCTGCTTCTTCAGTGTGCAAGACTGGTTTGAATATGGGTAAGTACAGGGTGTTGACCGACGAACATGTCCAGAGTTTTCTGGACAAGGGCTACTTGATCGTGCATGACTGCATCGATTTGTCGATCTCCGATCCGTGGATCGATCAAGCATACGCCCGCCTCGGCTATGACAAGAATGATCCGTCGACGTGGACGCGCGGACTCGTGCACATGGATCATATGAATCAGATGCCGGTGCGTCAGCTTGCGCCGAAGGCATGGGATGCGCTGATGGACGTCATCGGCGGTGAGGAACGCCTCGAGACGACGGTGATGCACATCGAGTCGCGCCATTTCAGCTCGATCAACTCCTGGCTCTGGTCCGATGCATTCATCGTCAATTTCAACATGGGCAGCGATCGGCCGTGGCAGCCGCCCTCGTCGGAAGTCGGCGGCTGGCACAAGGACGGCAGCTATTTCCGTCATTTCCTCGACAGCCGCGAACAGGCGCTCCTGCCGATCGTGATGTGGTCGGACATGCGCCATCAGGGCGGAGCAACGTTCATCGCCCCGGATTCGGTGCGCCTGATAGCGCGTCTGCTGGCGGATCATCCTGAAGGGATGGGTCCGGGCGATTTCAAGTTTCAGGAGTTGATCGCCCAGTGCCGCCAGTTCGAAGAGGTGACGGGTCGAGCCGGCGATATGGCGATTATTCATCCGTTCATGCTTCATGCATCGTCGCAGAATGTGACAGGCATTCCGCGCTTCATGAGCAATCCGCCGGTGGTGCTCAAGGAGCCGATGAATCTGAATCGCGAAAATCCCGAAGACTTCTCCCTTCTCGAACGCGCCACTCTGCATTATCTCGGGGTCGATCGGCTGGATTTTCGCCCGACGGCGCCTCGTGATTCGTACTGGTGGCCGGAAGGGCAGCAGCCCGCCTGATCGGACGGCATTCAGCGCCGATCGATGTGCAGTTCGTCGTACGTCGTTTCGGGGTCGACCGGGCGGGTGAAGACGAGGTCGTCGAGTTCGCCGACGACGATTTCCGCCGTGGTGTAGACGAGATTGCCGGCCATGACGTGTCCGCCGACGGTGCGACCAGCGCCGTCGGCGAGCGCAATGTGCAGATGCGCGCCGTCCGGGGACAGCGTGCCGACGAGCGAGAGGATCTCGAACTTGTCCTCGTAGTGCGTGGTGTCGTCCTTGTTCGCCAGGCGAAGCGCGGCGTGGCGCAGGCTGCCGACGCACGTCATGACGAACGCCGCACGCAGGCCGTGCGCGCGCGCGAACATTTCGAGTTCGAGCAGCAGATCCTGGTGCGGGTGCAGGCGGAAGGCGAACGTCTTCATGGTGATCGCAGGCAATCGTAGCGGATTCTGCGGTTCACGAATAGACTGCGCACTTCATGACATCGACGCATCACGAACCTCCTGCGCGCACCACGCAGGCGCAGCGCTGGCTGTACGGCATCGCCATGATGGGCGTGACGATGCCCGGCCAGGTCTTCGGCGTTTCGCTGCTGTTCTTCTACACCGACGTAAAGCATCTGCCGCCGGCATGGGCGGCGATCGCGCTCACGATCTATGCCATCTACAACGCCGTCAACAACCCGTTGATCGGCTACTTGCAGGACAAGACGCATACGCGGCTCGGCCGGCGCATCCCGTGGCTGCGCTACGGCGCCTTTCCGTTCATGATCATGTTCGCGGCGCTGTGGCTGGCGCCGTTCGACGGCAAGGAGAACCCGTATGCGCTGCTGGCCTACTTCGTCATCGTGATCGTGCTGTACGACGCCATTAACAGCGCGGTGGGCAATGCCTACTATGCGCTGCTGCCGGAGATGTTCGCCAACTATCGCGAGCGCACCGACGTGGCGGCCAAGATGATGATCTTCCTGACCGTGGCGCTGCTGCTCGGCGTGGCGCTGCCGCCGGTGATCGGCGACAGGCTCGGCTGGGGTGTGATGGGCGTGATCTTCGCCGTCATCGGTCTGATTGCGATTCAGATTGGTCAGCGCGGCATGTTCGAGACCGGGAAGGCCCACGAGCCCGACATGAGCTTTCCGCAGGCGCTGCGCGCCACGTTCGTCAATCGCAGCTTCATGACGCTGACCGTGGCGCAGACGCTGCGCTTCGTCACCACCAACGGCATGGCGGCCGGCATGAGCTTCTTCGTCAAATACACGCTGAAGACCGACGGTTCGCAGACGGCCATCATCCTCGCCACCGCATTCATCGTGTCGGCGCTGATGCTCTACCCGTGGCGGCAGCTGGTGGCCAATCGCTTCGAGCCGCGCACCACGGCGCTGGCGGCCTACGCCGTCGTCGCGCTCGGCGTGACGTCGCTGTGGTTCGTGACCGACCTGACGAGCACGCTCGCCGCCGCTGCGGTCGTCGGCGTCGGGTTCGCCGGGATCTTCCTGATGGACAACATCCTGCTGTCGGACGTGATCGACGAAGACGAAACCCGCACCGGCGCGCGCCGCGAAGGCATGTACTTCGGCATGAACGGCATGGTGATCACGCTGAGCACCGCGATCGTGTCCATCGCCTTCGGCCTGATCGCCGGCATCTACGGCTACGACTCGACCGCGTCCGTGCAGCCCGAAGGCGTCGCGACCGGCTTCCGCGTGTTCATGACCGTCCTGCCGTTCGCCGGGTGCGCCGGCGCGTTCCTCGTGCTGCTGAACTATCCGCTGCACGGTGAAAAGCTGCGCGCTATGAAGCGCCGGCTGGTGGAGATGAGGCGATAGCAGAAGACGGCAGACGGCAGACGACGGACGGCCGTCGATGAAACCCCATGCCCACCCACATTCTCGATTCCACTTTCCTGAAGGATTTGTACGGCACCGCCGAAATGCGTGCGGTGTTCGATGATCGTGCGCTGCTGCAGAAATGGCTCGACGTCGAGGCGGCGCTGGCGCTGGCCGAAGCCGATCTGGGCATCGTGCCGCAGGCGGCGGCCGACGAGATCGCGCGGCAGGCGCGCGCCGAGAACATCGACGCGGACTGGATGAAGCGCGAGATCGACCACACGCTGCATCCGATCGTGCCGCTGATTCGCGCGCTCAAGGCGGTGTGTTCTCGGGAAGCCGGCGAGTGGATCCACTGGGGCGCCACCACGCAGGACATCATGGACACGGCGCTCGTGCTGCAGCTGCGCGACGCGACGGCGATCTTCGAGCAGCGCATCCTCGATCTCGACGCCGCGCTCGTGGCACTGGCGCGCGCGCATCGCGATTCGATCATGCCCGGCCGCACGCACGGCCAGCACGCGCTGCCGATCACGTTCGGCTACAAGGTCGCCATCTGGGCGGAGGAGCTGCGGCGCCACGCGGCGCGCCTGCGCGATGCCAAGCCGCGCGTGCTCGTCGGCCAGTTCGGCGGGGCGGCCGGGACGCTGGCCGGCGTCGGCGCGCGCGGGCTGGAGATTCGCGCACGGCTGATGCGGCGCCTCGGGCTGGGCGAGGCGGCCGTGACGTGGCACGTCGCGCACGACGGCTTCACCGAGTTTGCGTCGGTGGCGGCCATGCTGGCCGGCACGTGCGGCAAGATTGCGCACGAGATCATTTCGCTGCAGAAGTCCGAAGTGATGGAAGTGGAAGAGCCGTGGAACGAAGGCAAGGTCGGCAGCAGCACCATGCCGCACAAGCGCAACCCGATGCTGTGCGAGGCGATCGCGGCGCTGGCGCGCCTGGCGTTCAACCATGCGCGCGCGTCGTTCGACGGGCTGATCCAGGAGCACGAGCGCGACTGGACGGTAAATCACATGGAGTGGGCGTATCTGCCCGAGCTGTGCGTGATGACCGACGGCGCGCTGGCGCAGACGCTGCGGGTGGTGCGCGGCTTGCACGTGTATCCTGAGCGCATGCGCCGCAACGTCGACGCGCTGGGCGGCCTGATGCTGTCCGAGGCGGTGATGTTCGCGCTGGGCGAGCGCATCGGCCGCGTGAGCGCGCACGACGTGGTGTACGACGCAGCGATGCGCGCCGTCGAGAGCGGGCGCGCGTTCGCCGACCTGCTGGCTGCGGATGCGCGCGTGACGGACCATCTCACGCGCGCGGACATCGCGGCGCTGCTGGAGCCGACGCGCTACACCGGGCAGTGCGGGGCGTTCGTGGATGTGTGCGTGGCGCACTCCGCAGCTGCCTAACTGCTTTTCTGCCGGTATGGCTGCAGCGTCGCGGCGAGCACATCCGACCATGGCGTCGGCTGTAGGCCGAGCAGCGCGCGCGTCTCTGCGTCGTCGATGATGAACGGCGCCGTGAATTGATACAGGATATCGGGCATCTCCCTCAGCGTCGGATTGAACATGCCCAGGATGCGCAGCATCCAGGCGGGCACGGTCGTCACGTCGACGCGGGGCATGCCCGCGACATCGGCGATTTCATCGATGACCTGCTTTTGACTGCGCGGCTCGTTCGTCGGTGCATGCCACGCTTTGCCCCATGTCGAAGGATTCTCTGCGCATGCGATCAGAGTCGCGACGACGTCCTCCGCATACGTCCAACTGTGCGGCGTGTGCGGACTCCCCAGCACTTGGCAGGCTTTGCCGGTGAGGATGCGAGGAACGATTCTGTCTCCGATATGGACATTCGCCTGTGGCCCGATGAAATCCGATGCACGCACTTCTGTGGCGCGAACGCGCCCTTGTTGGTGCGCGGCCAGCGCATCGAGCCACATCTTGCCTCTGACTTTGCCTTTCTCGTGTTCCGCACGAAAGGGAGTTCGCGGCGACATCGGGCCGGTCGGATGCCCGTACGCATACAGGTTGCTCAGGGTGACCAGAACTGCGCCCGAATTTTCGGCGGCGAGCAGCAGCGCATTCGCGATCGGCGGCCAGTCCGTCGGCCAGCGATGATATGCCGGATTCACACAGTTGAAGATCGCGCGAACGCCGTGTGCGGCGGCGATCATCGTTTGCGCGTGTGATGCATCTATCGCGACTCGCTGGATGAATGGATGCGCGGGCCCTGTGCCACGGCGTGAAGCGATGAGCACGCTGTGGTTTCGCTGGGCGAGCACACGGGCGACCGACGACCCGATGGCGCCAGCGCCGACTACGAGATATTCAGCCATTTTTATTCACCTTCTAAAAACAGAGATCACTGCTCTCTATTTAGAATATCACCGATGAGAAAAAAATCAAGAGCAGTGCTCTCTGTATCGTGAGTGGAATGCACTCGATAAAATCGGAACGTGAAAAAAACCAGAGCCGAGCTGCGCGAAAATCGAGTCGCGGCCATCATGAAGATCGCGAAGAGACTGATCGGCAAGCACGGAGCGAGCGGTCTGTCTCTGCGCCAGGTCGCGCGTGAGATGGGCATCGTATCGTCCGCCCTGTATCGCTATTTCGCCACGCGCGATGAATTGCTGACCGCACTCATCATCGATGCGTACGACGATCTCGGTGCGGCGGTGGAGCGCGCCGATGCCGAATGCGATCGAACGAACACGCGGGAACGATGGCGTGCTTCGGCCGGAGCCATTCGAAAATGGGCGAAGAAAAACCCAGATTCGTACGGGCTGATTTACGGCACGCCTGTTGCCGACTACGATGCTCCCGATGTGTTGACGATTCCACCGGCGACGCGCGTCACTCGCGTGCTCGGCCGAATTCTGTCCGACGATCACTCTCGCAGGAGCCGACGCAGGACGAGACGTGCGGCGCCTGCGTCGGCGCAGGTGCAGGCGCTGGATCTCACCAACCTCGCCGAGCAGATCCCCAACGTTCCTGCCGAGGCATACGTCGGAGCCTTGATGGCATGGATACAAATCTTCGGCTTCGTGAGCTTCGAACTATTCGGACATCTGGATGGATCGGTGCGCGATGCCGATGCCATGTTCGACCTCGTCGTCGCTGCACTTGCTGAACAAATGCAGCTGTCGAATTGAACTGAAAAATGTCCACACTCGTTTGGTTCCGCACCGACTTGCGCGTGCACGATCACGAGCCGCTGCAGCGCGCAGCCGCGGCCGGGCCGGTCGT
>JBIIIA010000404.1:0-3378 GCA_044235195.1 Thermoflexales bacterium | reverse complement strand
AGCGCGGCGAACACGATGCGCTCGGCATCGAGCCAGCGCGGCCCGAAGATTTCCAGAAAGCGGCCGGCCGGAAACAGCGACGACTCCGCGCCGCCGGCGATGTCGCGCACGACCAGGCGCTGCGCGATGACCGGCGCATTCGCCGCGTCCAGCGCCACGTAGACCAGGCGCCGCCCGTCCGGCGAAACGCTCGGCTGCACGGCGTCGGCGACGATCAACTGCGGGGCGGCCGCGCCGTCGAGCGCGACGCGCACCACGTCCGAGCGCAGGCCGTCGCCGTCGAACGCCAGGCGGGTGGCGAACAGCACGCGGCCGTCGGGCGACAGCGCCGGGTCCGCGTAACCGAACGACGCGGTGGCGGTCAGGGCCGGCGCGCCCTGCACCGCGATGCCGTAGCGGTCGTCGAACGCGCCGTCGGCGCGGCGGGCGGCCGTCATCCACGCCTGCGTAGCGCAGTCGGGCGTGACGGCGGGCTGCGTCGCGCGCGCGCCGCCGGGGATCGCCGCGCGCTGCGCTGCGCCCGTCTCGGCATCGATGCGCCACAGCTCGCCCATCGCCGCGTCCACCCACAGCACGCCGGAGAGCGCCCGCTGCGCCACCACCGCCGGAGTCGGCGCAGACTCAGCCAGCGACGCCGCGGCCGGGACGCGGCGACCGGCCGGCGGCGCGGCGGCGGCGCAGGCCGTCAGCAGCGTCGCCGCCAGCGCGGCGGCCAGGGGAAAGCGCAGTCGGCCGGCCATGGGTGCGCTACGCCGCGAGGAAGCGATCGATCGCCGCGAGCAGCGCGCGCTGATCGTCCTCGGTCGTATCGGCCATGTGCGCGATGCGAAAGGTCTTGCCCTTCAGCGCGCCGTAGCCGTCGCTGATGTGATAGCCCTGCCCGGCCAGGTATGCGTTCAATTTGCCGATGTCGACGCCGCGCGTATTCGACACGCAGGTGACCGTGTCGGACGCATAGCCCTCCTCGGCGAACAGCGCAAACTGCCGCGCCGCCCACTCGCGCGTCATCGCAGCGAGGCGGGCGTGTCGCGCGAAGCGATTTTCGATGCCCTCGACGGCGATGTCGGCCAGCTGACGATCGAGCGCGTACATCAGGCTGATGGCCGGCGTGCTCGGCGTGTTGTTCTTCTGGCCGAACTTTTCGAGCTCGATGAAATCGAAGTAGTAGCCGCGATTTTTGATCGTGGCCGCCTTCGCCAGCGCGCGGTCGCTGACCGCAGCGAACGACAGGCCGGGCGGCAGGCCGAACGCCTTCTGCGACGACGTGAGCAGCACATCGAGGCCGAGCCCGTCGAAGTCGATCTTCACGCCGCCGAGCGAGCTGACCGCGTCGACGAGGATGAGCGTCTCGGGCGACATCTCGCGCACCACCGCCACCAGCGCGGCCAGCGGGTTCGTCACGCCGGTGCTGGTCTCGTTGTGCACGAAGGCCACCGCCTCGTACGGCCGCGCACCGGACGCCGCGCGCGCCGCCAGCGCCTCGCGCACCTGCTCGGGCTTCACCGCCTGGCCGTGCGGCACGGTCAGCCACGTGGTGGCCTTGCCGTTGCGCTCGAAGACGTCGGCCCAGCGTTCGCTGAAATCGCCGCACACCGTGGCGAGCACACCGCCGGCCGGATCGTCGCTGACGCAGTTGCGAGCGGCACCCTCCCACAGGCCGGTGCCGCTGGACGTGCTGAGGAGCACGCGCCCCTTCGTGAAGAAGATCGCGCGCAAGCCCTCTTGGATGCGGGCATACAGCGTCTCGAACGGCTTGCCGCGATGGCCGATCATCCAATCGGCCTGCGCTTCCAGAATCGACTTGCGGACCTCGACGGGCCCGGGGATGAAGAGTTTGACGTGGTCGCTCATGATGATTGCGGGGCGGAATGATTGTATCCGGATGGAGGTCAGGGGGTGAGGCGTGGGTGCATCCGCCGTTTGGGACGGCTTTCCACCGGCAGAGAGATCCCTCCGCTTTGCCGGGTACGCCGGTGGCTACGTACGCACGAGCCGGCAAAGCGTTCGGGATGACGGTGCGGGGGACGTACCACCCTGTCTGCGATTGCCGTTCCCTCTCCCAGAGCGTCATCCCGAACGTCTTGCCCCGTCCGTGCAGACGTTGCCACAGACGAGCCAGGGCAAGACGGAGGGATCTCTCTTCGTGGTGCATCGTCGATGATTCAAAACTCGCCCCAAACGGCGGATGCACCCGTCAGGGGGTGAGGCGTCCAGCGTCGTATGATGACCGCATGCTCGTTCCACGCTTGCTCATCCCCGGCCCGGTCGACGTCGACGCAGATGTATTGGAGGCGCTGGGCGCGCCGGTCGTTCCGCACTACGGCGCGGCATGGGGCGCCATGTACGTCGAAATGCTGGCGGCGCTGCGGCGCGTGTTTCGCACCAGCGGGACGGCATTCGCCGTGCCAGGCTCCGGCACGATCGCGCTCGACATGATGATGAACAACCTGCTGCGCCCCGGCGACGTCGTCATCGTGGCGGAGAACGGCTACTTCGGCCACCGCCTCGTCGAGATCGCGGCGAGCTACGGCGCACAGGTGATTTCCATCGAAGGCGCGTGGGGCGAACCGATCGACCCGGACGCCGTGCGCGCGGCGTTCCGCAGCGCCGGGAAAGTGACGGCCGTGGCCATGGTGCACGCCGAAACCTCGACCGGCATCGTCAACCCGCTGCGCGAGGTCGCGGCGATCGCGAACGAACACGGCGCGGCGATGCTGGCCGACGCGGTCACGTCGCTGGGCGGCGTCGAGCTGGACATGGACGGCTGGGGCGTCGACTTCGTGGCGTCCGGCTCGCAGAAGTCGCTGGCGGCGCCGGCCGGCCTCGGCCTGATCGGCGTGAGCGAGCGCGGCTGGCAGCGGCTGGCGGCCGTGCCCGCGGCCGAGCGCGGCTGGTATCTCGACCTGCGGCGTTGGCGCGACTACACGGCGGAGACGCCGGCGTGGCACCCGCATCCGGTGACAGTGCCGCCCGGCAACATCAAGGCGCTGCATCGGCAGCTGCAGAAGATCCACACCATCGGGCTGGACGCCTGGCTGGCGCGCCACACCCACGCCGCCGCGCGCTTCCGCGCCGGGCTGGCCGCGCGCGGATTGCAGACGCTCGTCGCCGGCCCGGCCGCCGCGCCGATGCTCACCATCACCGGACTGCCGACGGGAACCGACCAGCAAGCCATCGTCGACCAGCTGCGCGAGCGCTACGGGCTGTACTGCTCGGGCGGCTTCGGCCATTTCCAAGGGCGCGCGCTGCGCATCGGACACATGGGCAAAGCCGCGAGCGACGAGTACGTCGACGCCGCACTCGCCGCGCTCGGCGAACTCTTCCCGGCGTGAGGCCCGCGCGCAGGATCGACGACATGCTCGCCGTGCTGCTGATCAC
>JBIIIA010000077.1:0-11010 GCA_044235195.1 Thermoflexales bacterium | reverse complement strand
TTCCTCCTCGATCGTGGCGAGCGGCTCCGTTCCCGCCTCGATCCCGGGTGGCTGCATTCCATAGACGCGCCATTCCGGTGGGAGCGCACTGACCAGCGGCATCGCCATTTCCACCGGTCGCGCAGCGTTGGAAATAAACAGCACCGGCTGCTCATCGCCCGCGGCGCGCAGCATGCGCAATGGGCTGCCAGCTTCATGGCGATGCCCATCTTCGTCTTGACGGCGAATCAGCCCAGCCTGGTCGCTCAGGGTGGGATGCGCGAACAACTCGGTGATGGTTTTTCGCACCGCCCAGCGCTTTTCGATCTGCGCTGCGACGCGCATGGCGGCGAAAGAGTGGCCGCCGAGCGCGAAGAAATCCGCGGTGCGGTCGTTCACGGGCCGCCCGAGCGACTCTTCCCAGATCTTCGCCAGCGCGCGCTCCACGTCATCGTGCAGCTCTGCACGCACCGCCTGAAGTTGATCCGGCAGCCATCCCCGGCCCGCATGCAGCTCGGCCGTGGCGCGGCGGTCGATTTTGCCCGTCGTAGTCTTCGGCAGATCGGCGGCGATGCGAACATCGGTGGGCGCCATGTAGTCGGGCAGCTGCTGCAGCAGTGCACTGCGCAGCGTCGACATATCGAGCTGCGCATCCGCCTGCAGCACGAGCGTTGCACCGAGCACCTCCGACCCTGCCGACATGCAGGCGTACGCGCGGGCAGCGCGCACGCTCGGCAATGCTTCCAGCGCAGCATCCACCGCGCTCAGCTCGATGCGCAGGCCGCGGATCTTCACCACGTCGTCGATGCGCCCGTACACGCGCAGCCAGCCGCGCTCGTCGAGCGAGCCGAGGTCACCGGTGTCGTATTCGTGCGTGCCGGCGTCGTCTACCACCCGAAAGCGCGCGGCAGTCGCAGCGGCGTCGCCGTAGTAGCCCAGCGCCATGGCTTCCTTGCGTACGTAGATCCGCCCCTTCTCCCCCGTCGGTACGTCACGTCCGTTCTCGTCGCGGATGAACAACTGCACACCACGGATAGGCGGACCTGCCGGCAGCGGCTCGGCGTCGTCGGGCAGCGCTGTGTCCCGCGCCCAAAGCGCTCGTGTCAGCGTGGATGTCTCGGAAGTGGCATACCCCGTGCTGATTACGACCGCCGGAGGCAGCACCTGCATCGCTCGGTCGATGTCGCGTCGATACAAGATTCCGCCCACCTTGATCGCCTTGATCGTCGCGCGAGCGGCGCCGCTCTCGAGCAGCGTCAAGTAGTCTCGGAATAAGCCGACCGGCAGGTTGATCTGCTCAATGCTGCGTTCGGACAGCCATTCAGCGAAGTGGGCGAGGCCGTGAGTTTTTACGTCGAAGAACCAGCCTGTGGCGCCGCTGAGCAGCGTGCGCATCATCGTTTGCATGGCGCTGCCGTAGGTCATGGATTGCCAGAGCGCGTGCGAATCGACCAACGCTTCGTTCAAGGTTTCGACGTTCCACAGCGCCGTGCGATGGCTCTGAAGAATCGCTTTGGAGATTCCCGTCGAACCGGACGTGAACACAAGCAGCGCCGGATCCTGCGCCGATGCGCGGCACGGCACGTACGGCGACGCATCAGCACGGCGCGATGCATCGCAGAGGAGCACAGGTGCGTCGATGTCGTCGAGCAGGGCGCGATGCCTCTGGGCATCTTCAGGCGTGCACAGCAACCCGCCGTTCAGCTTTTTGATCAGCGCAGCCTGCTGCTGCGGCGGCTGCGCCCACGGCAGCACGCCGGCCACACGACCAGCGGCCAGCACGGCCAATACCATCGCCGTCGTGCCGGCGCCGTTCGGCCCGAGCACGAGCAGCGGGCGAGCCGGATCGATGCCGGCCGCCTCGATGCTCGCGGCGATGTGCAGCGCAGTTGCGTTCAGCTGTCGATACGTCCAGGTCTCGGAATCCTCGAGGGCCGGCCGCTCAGGGCTGGCCGCGACGATGCGCAGGAATTGGGCGTAGATGCTCTCCGCAACACCGCTGCGGTCACTGCCGTCATTCATTGAAGAACCCTTCCGCTGCCAGTTCGTCGATCAGCGTTTGATCAACGTACGCCTGCGGATCGCGCGACGCCGCTTTCGGCAGGCCATCGTTCAGCTCGTCGATCTGATCCCGCATCGCTACCTGCGACGGAATGGGCTTGCGATCCACGTACTTGAGCAGAAAGTCCGAATAGATCTTGTCGATCATGTCGGCATCCTTCTTCGGATCTAGCTTGTGAAAATCGGCGAGCGCAGCCTTCACCCCTTCTGGATCCTTGGACATGCGGGTGACGGCAGTCGCCATCGCTTTGATCAGGCGCTTGTATGCCTCGCGATTTTTCGTGAGGCTCTCCTTGCGGGTCACGATCACAGCCGACATCCGATCAGGGGGATTCACCTGACTGGCGTCGATCAACACCGTCGCCCCTTTCTTGAGAGCGCCCAGCACGTCGGTCAGATTGCTCACCAGCAGCGCCGATGCATTGCCGGCCAGCATGGCGGTCACCCGCTCAGAAGTGCTGGCGGAGCCGCCGTCGACGAACTCGACGTCACCCTCCTTCACTCCATATTTCGCCAGATACAGCTTCGTATTCCGTGTGACCACGGAGTGCGGCCGTGATATGTACACTTTCTTGCCCTTGAGGTCATTCGGCGTCCGAATGTCGGAAGTCCCGAGCAACATCGCCGAATTGCGGTTGAAGAAAGACCCGATAATCACCAAATCCGAACCGGCCGCCGCCGCTGAGATCGCAACATCCGTCCCGATGCCGCATACGTCCACGTCGCCGGCGATCATCGCCTTGGCTGCGTTCTCGCTTCCCCGCACCATAACCTCCTTCACATCAAGGCCGAATTCGGCGAAGATGCCGCTGCGAATGGCGTATCGAGGCAGAAAGTACTGCGTGCCCGTGCTGCTTTGGCAGTAACGCAACACCATCGGCGCCGCTGCGTTCGGCACCGCGGTCGGATTGCCTGCGCAGGCGACAAGAGCGCCGGTGAACGCAATCGAAGCAAGCAGCATTCGTCCTGGAAGTCTTTTCATGTTTGTAGTTCCCTATCGTTGTTTTGTAAGATTTGCTGGCCGAACGCAGCCTCTTCAGCCACCCGCGTCGCCCCCCCGCCACTGCGACAGCCGCTTCTCCACCGCCCCGAGCGCCGCATTCGCCGCCACGCCGAACGCCGCCAGCAGCGCCACGCCGACGAAGATCTTGTCGGTCTGGAACGTAGCGCCGGCGTACGCCATCATGTGGCCGATGCCGGCCTGCGACGCAAGCATCTCGGCCACCACCACGCTGATCAGCGCCCGACCGATCGCCATGCGGATCCCGGACACCAGATACGGCACGGTCGACGGCAGGCCGATCGTGCGCACGATCTGCCAACGCGTCGCCCCGAAACTGCGCGCGCACCGCACCTGCTGTTCGTCCAGCGTGCGCATGCCCATGATGACGTTCAACGTGATCGGGAAAATCGCCCCCAGCACCACCACCACGATCTTCGACGTGATCCCGATCCCGAACCACAGCAACAGCAGCGGCAGCAGCGCCACGCGCGGCGTGCTGTTGAGGATCGTCAGCAGCGGGTCGAACGCGTCGTGCAGCGTGCGCGACGTCCCCAGCAGCAGCCCGAGCGGCACGCCGATCGCCAGCGCGACGGCCATGCCGACGGTGAACTCGCTCAGGCTCACCGCCACGTCGTACAGAAAGCCATCGCCGAACAGATCGACGGCTGCCTCGGCGATGAGGCTCGGCGCGCTCAGGAAAAGCGGGTTCACCAGCCCGAGCTGATACACCGCCTCCCAGAGGCCCAGCAAAATCACGATCGTCAGGACTCCCAACCAGCGTCTCATGGAGCACTCTCCGTCGTCAGCGTCGGCCGCTCCAGATGCTGTTCGACGCGCGCACAGATGCGGTTGAATTCCACGCTGCGCTTGATTCGCACATCACGCGGCCGCGGCAAATCCACCGCCACGTCGGCTACGATCCGCCCCGGCCGCGCCGACAGGACCACCACGCGGTCCGCCAGAAAAACCGCCTCGTCGATCTGATGCGTCACCAGCAGCGCCGTCGCCCGCGTCTGCAGCCAGATCGCCTGCAGCTCGACCTGCATCGCCTCGCGCGTCAGTGCGTCCAGCGCCGAGAATGGCTCGTCCAGCAGCAGCAGCTCCGGCTCCACCGCCAGCGCGCGCGCCAGGTTCACCCGCTGCTGCATGCCGCCCGACAGCTCACGCGGATAGCTGCCGGCGAAGCCCTGCAGGCCGACCATGCGCAGATATCGATCGACGCGGCGCTCGATTTCGGCGCGCGGCGCGCCCTGCAGCTCCAGTCCGTACGCGATGTTCGCGTGCACCGTCCGCCACGGCAGCAGCGACGGCGACTGAAAAACCACCGCCCGCTCACGGCCGGGCCCGTCGATGCGCCGCCCGCCGAAGTGCGCCTCGCCGCGATAGTCATACAGCAGGCCGGCCACGAGATTCAGCAGCGTGGTCTTGCCGCAGCCGCTCGGCCCGACGATCGCCACGAACTCGCCGCGTGCCACCGTCAGGTCGACGCCGACCGTCGCCGTCAGTTCTGCGCCGGTGCGGGCCAGCGCATACGTCACGCCGATGCCGCGCAGGGAAAGACCGTTCTCGGCACCGGATGCGGCGGTCACTTCGTGGTCACTGCCCGTCTTTTGCATGAGTCCGACATTCTATGGGCACCGTCGGCCCAAATTGATCGGCAGCGTGATGATCTTTGTATGATTTTTGCGGGACGGACCGTAGTTATCATCGGCTTCATGTCGTTCCTCACGCCGCCCGCCCTGCCCCGCGGATTCCTGCCCGCCGAGGATCCGCTGCCGCGGCTGTCCGCTCCATTCGATGCATGGGAATCGGTGGCAGCCGATCTGCCGGCGCTCGTCGCCGCCCGCCGCGTGCGCCGCGCCGTCGACGCGCTGCCGCCCTTCCCGCTCGATGGGCTGAACTCCGAGCGCGAGCTGGTCCGCGCGCGTGTGCTGTTGTCCCACCTGTCGAACTGCTATATATGGACGGACGCCGCCCCGGTCGATGTGCTGCCAGCTCGGCTGGCCGTTCCGTGGCATGCCGTATCGTCGCGGCTGGGCCTGCCGCCCATGCTTACGTATTCGGACTGGGCGCTGCACAAATGGCGGCGCTTCGACGCGCACGGCCCGGTGGCAGTGGACAACCTGGCGACGACGCTGTCGTGCGGCGGCAGCATGGACGAGGCGTGGTTCATCCTCGTGCACGTCAGCATCGAAGCGCTGGCTGCACCGGGGCTGGCCGCGCTGCCGCACATGCAGGCGGCTGCGGCGCAGCAGGACGACGACGAACTTCTGGCGTCGTTCGCCGCGCTCGCCGCCGCCCTCGATTCCATGCACGCGATGCTGGAAAGAATGTACGAGCGCTGCGACCCGTACGTGTACTATCGGCGCGTGCGGCCGTTCATGTTCGGCTGGCGCAACAACCCGGAGCTGCCGCACGGCATGGTGTACGAGGGAGTCGCCGAGTACGACGGGCGGCCGATGCAGTTCTACGGCGAGACCGGCGCGCAGAGCACCGTCGTCCCGAGCATCGACGCCGCCCTCGGCATCGCCCACGAACGGGACGAGATGCGCGACTACCTGCGCGCCATGCTCGAATATGCGCCACCCGCGCACCGCAATTTCGTCTTTTCACTCGAATCCGGCCCGTCCGTGCGCGCATACGTCCAGCAACGGGCGTCCGCCATGCTCCGCGACGCGTACGACGCGTGCGTCGCCGCGCTCGAGCGCTTCCGCTCGCTGCACATGCAGCTGGCCGCCGACTACATCTTCAAGCAGAACCGCGACGCCGCCCTCGGCACGGGCGGCACCACGTTCATGACCTATCTCGGCAAACACCGCAGCGAAACCCACGCCGCCCGCCTCATCGGCTCTTAACCCGCCCCCACTATCACTATCACTATTACTATTACTCTCTACTCTGACTCTCTTCATGAACATCGACGCCTTCTGGGAAGCCATCTTCAGTGAAAACGACGCGCAGGTGCGCGCCGCCTTCGGCACACTCGACGCCGAGGAACGCGCTTCGGTCTTCGATCTGCTGCGACGCATCGACGCCGACGCCGAGCGCATCGAGGCGCAGCGCGTCGCCGCCCGCACCGCGATGCGGGCGATTCGCAGCGACGCCGCCGCGCTGCCGGCCGGCGCGCTGGACTTCGCCCGCGCACTCGCCCACGACGTCGGGCGCGACATCCGCGCCTCGCGCGGGGCGCAGCGCGCCTCCGCCAAGGCCGACGGCAGCCTGGTCACCGAGTTCGATCTGGCCGCGGATCGCAGGCTGTGCGACGGCCTGGCGACGCACTTCCCCGGCCATGCCGTGCTCTCCGAAGAGCGCCGCTCGGTGTACGCCGGCGAAGAATGGACCTGGCTGATCGACCCGATCGACGGCACCACGAACTTCACTTTCGGCTTCCCGTGCTGGGGCGTGCTGGTGGCGCTGCTGCGCTTCGGGCAGCCGGTGCTCGGCGTGCTCGAGTTCCCGGAAACAGAAGAAAGCTACTGGGCAGCGATCGGCGGCGGGGCGTTTCGCAACGGAACGCGCCTGCAGGCTGATTCGGCGGCCACAGAGGTGCAGCCGACGCAGATCTTCGGCCTGTGCTCGCGTTCGATCGAGGCCGGACACACCCGGTATGGCACGAAGCTGCGCATTTCCGGCTCGTGCGGCTACGATCTGGCGCTGCTGGCGGCCGGCACGATCGTCGGGACGCAGCAGATGCGGGTGTATCCGTGGGATTTGGCGGCCGGCTGGGTGCTGGCGGCCGAGGCGGGCGCCACGCTGCGCACGCTGAACGGCGACGTCTTCCCGCTCGCCCCGGGAACCGACTGCAGCGCGCGCAGCTTCCGCGTGCTCGGCGCGGCGTCGGAACCGCTCTACGAAACCTGGATTCTTAGAATCCTGGTTTCGTAGCCGCCAGCGCCCGCCACTCGTCCATCGTCAGCGTTTCGGCGCGCCGTTCCGGGGTGATCTCGGCGCGGCGCAGCAGGTCTTCGGCTTCCTGGCGTGTTATCCCGAGATTTGTAGACAAATTGTTTCGGATTTGTTTTCTCGGCTGCGAAAATCCGGCTTTGACCAGGCGAAAAAATGCAGCGGCTGCCTCCGGGGATGGCGACAGATCGGATCGACGACGGGTGATGCACAGCGTTGCCGAATCGATGGAGGGCGGCGGATAAAAGGCGCCGGGCGGCACGCGGAAGAGCAGTTCGGCGTCGCCGTAGTACTGCACGCTCACAGCCAGCAGGCTCATCGCGGGCGGTTTCGCCGCGATGCGCTGCGCCACTTCGAGCTGCACGGTCAGCACGATCGAACACCAGTCGATGCCGCTCTCGAGCAGCACGCGAATGGCATGTGACGTAATGTAATACGGCAGATTGGCCACGATGCGCACCGGGCGCCCCTGCGTGAGCGCCGCATAGTCCACTTCCAGTGCATCGGCATGAATGATGCGCACATTGCTGCGCTCGCCGAGTTCGGCCTGCAGGGCCGGAATCAGCGTCTGATCCAGCTCGATGGCGATCACTTCGTCGGCCCGGTCTGCGAGCAGGCGTGTGAGCGCGCCAACGCCGGGTCCGATCTCGATGACCAGGTCACCGCGCTCGATGTCGGCGGCATCGACGATGCGGCGCGACACACCGTCGTCGACGAGGAAATTCTGCCCGAGGCTTTTGCGCGGGACGATGCCATGTGCTTTGGCGCGGTTGTTGTTCGACAAGATGTCCTCGATCTGCGCGCGTGGCGCGCGTGGCTTCTCCGGTTTCATTCCAGCCGATAGCGCGGATTTAGTGGCACCGGTGTGAGCACGTACACGTCCACGTAGCGATACCAGTGCTCGAGGTCGTTGTCCCCATAGCCGAGGTCGATTCGCTTGCCGATCACCGCCGATCCGGTGTCACAGGCCAGGCCGACGCCATATCCTTCGACATAAATCGTGGTGCCGAGTGGAATGACGCGGGGATCGACGGCTACGATGCCGCGCCGCATCGTTTCACCGCACCGTGCCTTGCCATACCAGGACACGCTGCGAGAAACGCCGGAGGTGCTGGCCGAATACGAAGTGGCAAGCGCACGAATCTTGCGCCAGTATTGCAGATTGCCGGACGGAGTCGGAAGGTCGCGCACGACGATCTGCGTGCCATAGTTGTAGATTCGGTGTTTTACCGGCTCAACCACCAAGTCGACCACCTGTCGTCGATCGAATTCCTGCCCATCTTCGAGCACCACGTGATCACGCAGTTCGCGAATGCCGGGTGCGCCCTCCTGCGCCAGCGTTTCAGTATCCAACTCAAGATCGGCGTTCGGCTCCCAGTAGGTCTCGAATTCGATCGGCTCGCGACGAATCTGCAGCTCGCGCGTCACGCGCACGATTCGCACCTCGCTCCCGTCATCGATCGGCGCATCCAGGTCGGGGCGCGTGTGATCCTTTTCAAGGAGCATGATTTTCATCGCGTTCAGCATCTCGGCCACGGTTTTGGCATGCGTCCGCGTCTGCACCGGCACGCCATCGACCCACACGGTGACCAGTTTGGCGCGCGTGATCGTGATCGTCATTCCTTCCGTCACATGCGTGCCGAGACTCGGTTCGACGCGATCGGCCATAAACATAATATTGCCAGCCTGCAGCAACGCCTCGCCGACCGTGCGGGCGATGGTTCGAATCGTCATCGACGGCCGGCCGCTTTCCTCGATCACGACGGGCACGGCGCGCAGCACCTCGACATCGGCCACCGGCACATCGTGCGTCGCTGCGGTCGCCGTGAACTGCGAGCCCATCGCTGTCGGTGCCGGCTTCACGATCGGCAAGGCGTCGCCGAATTCGCCGTCGATCCGCAGGCCGTCGTCATTTCCGAGCGTATAGCCGACGTCCCGCAGCAGATCGCGTGCACTTTCTCGCTGGGTGCGCACCAGCCGTGGCGACTCCCCGGCCAGCATCAGTCGCACCAGCTGCGCCCGGCGAATCGTGATCGTTTCCCCGCTGCGAATCGTTGAGTCCAGCGGCGGACTGACGATGTCCTCCGCGCGCAGCGAAATACCAGCATCCCGCAGCACATCCTCGACGATCGTCTCCTGTGTGCGAACCTCTTGTCCTCGACCGGCGTCGAACACCGTTATCCGTTGAAAGCTGATCACGTACAAAATCGTGACGAGCAGGATCAGGCTGATCAGAATAATGATTCCGAACCAGGTCTGAGGAGGGATGCGGCGGCGCATTCTGGCCACTGACGAATCAATCATCGATGTGCCTGCGTCCTTTTTCATCGGGCGCGATCATCGGGCGCATGACGCGCATTCAGGCGCAGGGGAAGTGTGTTGCCAGGCAACCCTACGACACCCGGAAGTGTCTGCGTACCGTTGCTCCCTTTCGGTCCTGGCGGGGTTTACAGGCTCCCGCCGCGCAGGACCCAGCAACACGTCCATGATTCTACACCGTGGGCTATGGACAAGCGCCGGAGGGGGTGCGCCCGGGGACATCGCTGTGTGGCGCGCATCGACGTGGAAGAGACGTATTGTGGTAGAGTCATCGCCGTCCGCCCATAGCTCAACCGGATAGAGCACTTGACTTCGGATCAAGGGGTTGTGGGTTCGAATCCTGCTGGGCGGGTCCGCTCTCGGCAATGTTGCACGTGAAACATTGCCCTTCCTCCCTTCTGCGGAGCTGTTCATGCACCTCACAGCCGGCCAACTGCGCGAAATCCTGCTGAACGAATTCACCGAATCCGAAGTGGAGGCACTCTGCGTAAAGCTCGGCATCGAGTACACCAGACTCTCCGGCACCGGTTTATTCGGAAAGACTCGTGAGCTGCTAGCCATTGTGCACAAGCAGGATCGCATCTCACACCTGCGCACGCACATGCGCGCCATGCGTCCGAATGCCTTCGACGCGTATCAGGATGCAGACGACGATTCAGAGGCTGCGGATGATCCCGACGATGCTGTGACGCAGCGCACCGAACGCACTGCCGCGCCACTGAGCAACGAAACGTCGCCGCGCACCCGGAACCGGATGATCATCGCCAGCGACACGGACGACGATGGCTACTCCGACGATCAGACGGATGATGCGGATGTAGTCGATCGCCGCCGCGTTGGCAATGATCATGACGACGATGACGGCCTCGACGAAGACGACATCGTAGATCCCGAAACGGTGCGCCAACGCCCCGGATCCGAACGTCGTGTTTCACGTGAAACAACACGAGCCTACGAGATCGTCCCGCAAACGCGCGGACTCGTGCCGCTGCTGATCGCCGGCGCCGTCATCGTCTTCGCCGCGCTCATCGTATTTCTGCCCAGCATGCTGCGCGGGGACGCCGCCGCTTCCAGCGTTGCCGCACCGACCGACGCCCCACCACAGGCGACCGCGACCAGCTCGATACCGATCATCGGCGAAGCCGCCGGCGCACCCGTGATCCCCACTCCCCAGCCCGCGCAGGAAAACCCCGCCGGGGTGGTCGTGATCGCTACGCCCGCCCCGATCAGCGACGCCGGCGCACCCGCCGCCCCGCCCAACCCGAACGTGATCCCGACTGTGCCCGTGATCGCCACGCCGCAGGCCGCCCCGGCGACGACCGGCGAAAATCACCCTGCCGCCCGCCTGGTGCAGGACGCCAATACCGCGCTGCCCGCCTATTTCAAGGGACAAACCGGCGCAGACACTGTCGCCGCCTACTGGACCGGCAAGGCCTACGACATCACCGTCGCATGGAATGCCGCACTGCCCAAAGCCGTGAAACTGGGCAACGCAGCACGCAGCACGCTGACGATCGACTTCGAATTCGTGCGCCCACCCACCGTCACGGACAGCCGCGCCGACCGACACACCGTCTCCACGCGCGAATACTGGGCATACCGCAATCCCGCCACGAACACCAATCTCTGCGACACGCGCGACTACACCTATACCGTGCGCGAAATCGACGGGCAGTTCCTCATCGAAACCGTGACGAGCAAGGTCGTGAACAAGCTGTGCCGCTGACGCACACCCGAACCAGCCA
>JBIIIA010000403.1:0-3383 GCA_044235195.1 Thermoflexales bacterium | reverse complement strand
GGCCGACGGCCGACCGCCGTCGTCTCTACACGAACAGGTTCGACATCTCGCGCTGCGTGACGAGCGCGTGCATTTCGGCCTGCAGCGGCACGGCGATCTCGCCCGCGCTGAAGCGCGCCGCCGCGCTGAGCACCTTCGGCAACTGGTGAATGTCGCCCACCGAGTTCAGGTAGACGCCCGGGCGGTTGAGCACGAACGCCACCGCCTTGTCGATGTCGGCCTGGTCGACCAGCGGCCGATACCACGTCGCCGCGAACTTTTCCTTCGTATCGCCCCACGGCGCCGCGGTGATCGACTTGATCGTCTGAATCGCCCGTCCGTTGGCCTTGCAGTTCGCCTCGAGCGCCTCGAAGTCCGCGACGTACTGCGCGTTCGTCGAGAGCACGTAGTTGTACGGCAGCAGCACCGAATCGAAGTCGAAGTGCGTCACGCTGCGCAGATGCATGCGCGGCACGCGCAGTTCGTGGCCGGTCACGCCGATGAAGCGCACCAGGCCCTCGCGCTGCGCCTGCAGACACGCCTTGAGCGCACCGTCGTCGCCCATCGCCGTCTCCCACTCGTCGTCGTCGATCAGGCAGTGCAGCTGAATCAGGTCGATCTGGTCGACGCTCATGCGCTCGAGCGACTTGCGAATCTGGTCGTAGGCTTTCTGATACGTGCGCTCGCCGGTCTTCGTCGCCAGAAAGAAGCTGCTGCGCAGCCCGCGCTTCATCCACGGGCCGATGCGATCCTCCGACGCGCCGTAGCTCGCCGCCGTGTCGATGTGATTGATGCCGTATTCCAGCAGCAGGTCGAGCGTGCGATCCGCTTCTTCCTGCGTGACGTTCCCGAGCGCGGCCGCTCCGAAAATGACGCGGCTGCTGTCGTGGCCGATGCGGCCGAAGGGCATGCGTGTAATGCTTGGCATGGATGTAAGTATGCCCCTTTTCGGAGAATCCATCATCGCCGGATGGGTGCACCCTCATCGCCCGCCCTATAATCCGCCCCGCTATGCTCAGCAACCAGGTCCGCCAGACGTTCATCGATTTCTTCGCGCGCAACGGCCACCGCGCAGTGGCGTCGTCCTCGCTCGTGCCCTACGGTGACAACACCATCCTGTTCACCAACGCCGGCATGAATCAATTCAAGAACGCCTTCCTCGGCCTGGAGAAGCGGGACTACACGCGCGCCGTCACCGCGCAGAAGGTGATGCGCGTCAGCGGCAAGCACAACGACCTGGAAAATGTCGGCCCGTCGAAGCGCCACCACACGTTCTTCGAAATGCTCGGCAATTTCTCGTTCGGCGATTATTTCAAGGACGGCGCCATGGCCTACGCGCTCGATCTGCTCGAGAACGAGTACGGCTTCGAACGCGAACGGCTGTGGTTCACCATCTACAAGGACGACGACGAGTCGTTCGCGCTCTGGCAGAAGCATGGCATCGCTGCCGACCGCATCCTGCGCTTCGGCGAGAAGGAAAATTTCTGGCGCATGGGCGCCACCGGTCCGTGCGGCCCGTGCTCGGAAATTCACGTCTTCACCGGCTCGAAGAAATCCGACAACCTGGCCAAGTGGGTCAACAACGACGACGACCCGAACGAGACCACCGTCGAAGTCTGGAACCTGGTGTTCATGCAGTACACGCAGACGGAACAGGCGCTGCTGCCGCTGCCGCAGACCGGCGTCGACACCGGCATGGGCTTCGAACGCCTGTGCCGCCTGCTGCAGCGCGGCGAGAACAACTACGAGACGGATTTGTTCGCCGACATCATGGAGCGCGTGCAGTCGCTCGCCGGCCACTCCAACGCCGAGCGCGCCGCCAACTACGTGCCCTACCGCGTCATCGCCGACCACGTGCGCGCGGCGTCGTTCCTGATCGGCGACGGCGTGCTGCCGGGCAACGAAGGCCGCAACTACGTGCTGCGCATGGTCATGCGCCGCGCCATGCGCTTCGGCCGCAAACTCGGCTTCACCGATCCGTTCCTCTACAAGGTCGCCGGCGCCGTCGTCGAGAAGATGGGCGGCCACTACACCGAGCTGGTGCAGAACCGCGCCCGCATCGAGACGACCATTCAGCAGGAAGAGGAGCGCTTCGAACGCACGCTCGATCAGGGCCTCGAGCGCCTGGCGCAGATCGTCGAGGCCGGCCGCAAGTCCGCCGGCGATGCGCCGGTGACGATCGCCGGCGACGACGCCTTCCGCCTGTACGACACGCTCGGCCTGCCGATCGAAATCACGCGCGACGAAGCCCGCGAACGCGGCGCGGTCGTCGACGAAGCCGGCTACGAAGCCGCCCGCGAACGCGCCCGCGAAACCGCGCGCGCCGCCGGCAAGGCGCGCTTCACCGCAAACTACGACGAAGCCAAGGTCTACGGCGCGCTGGCCGCCGCGCTCGCCGAAGACGGTCAGGCGCTCGCCTACCTGCCGTACGGCGCGCTGGCGCTCGAGACGCGCGTCGCAGCCGTGCTGCACGAAGGCAGCCTCGCGGAAGTCGCCACGGAAGGCGACGACGTCGAGCTGGTGCTGCAGCACACGCCCTTCTACGTCGAAAGCGGCGGCCAGGTCTCCGACGCCGGGACCGTCTCCGCCCTCGACGGCTCGTGGGAAGTCGCCGTGGACGGCGCGCGCCGCCCGCTCGGCGCGATCGCCGGTTCGCCGGTGGTGCTGTCCGGCCGCCTCACGCGCGGCATGCTGCCGGCCGGCGCGCCGTGCGTCGCCCGCGTCGACGCCGTGCGCCGCGCCGACATCGAGCGCAATCACACCGCCACGCACCTGCTGCAGCGAAGTCTGCGCACCGTGCTCGGCACGCACGTCGGCCAGCAGGGCTCCCTCGTGGACGAACATCGCCTGCGCTTCGACTTCTCGCACGGCGCAGCCGTGAACGCCGACGAACTGCAGCGCGTCGCCGACATGCTCAACGGCGACATCCTCGCCGACACGCCGGTCTCCGATGCGCAGATGGCCTACGCCGACGCCATCGCCGGCGGCGCCATGGCGTTCTTCAGCGAAAAATACGGCGACGTGGTGCGCGTCGTCAGCATCGGCGACGCCGGCACGGCTCCGATCAGCCAGGAGCTGTGCGGCGGCACGCACGTGCGGCGCACCGGTGAAATCGGTGCCGCCGTCATCGCCTCCGAGAGCGCCGTCAGCGCCGGCGTGCGCCGCATCGAAGTGCTCACCGGCCGCGGCGCGCTCGCCTGGACGCGCGAGCAGGCGCGCCAGCTCGGCGAGATCGCCCGCGTCGTCAATGCCCAGGGCACGGACGTCGCCGCCGGCACCGGCCGCATGGCCGAGCAGCTGCGCGAAACGCAGAAGAAGCTCGAACAGGCGCAGCGTGAGCTGGCCCGCATTCGCTTCGAGGCGGTCGCCGGCAAGGCCGAGCGCATCGGCGCGGCCGCGGTGCT
>JBIIIA010000402.1:0-3384 GCA_044235195.1 Thermoflexales bacterium | reverse complement strand
TACGTGCTGGTGGCCGCTCCAGCGTCGCAGGTGTACGTGCCGATCGCGGTGAGGTGAGGCGTAGGCGACAATCGAAACTCGCCCCAAACTGCGACACACCACATTTATGAGGGTGCATCCGCCGTTTGGGGCGAAATTACGAATCATCGACGATGCCACACGAAGAGAGATCCCTCCGTCTTGCCCTGGCTCGTTCGTGGCAACGTCTGCACGGACGGGGCAAGACGTTCGGGATGACGCTCCGGGAGAGGGACCGACAATCGCGGACAGGGTGGTACGTCCCTTGGACCGTCATCCCGAACGCTTTGCCGGCTTGAACGTACCGATCTCCAGGCGTACGTGGCAAAGCGGAGGGATCTCTCTGCCGGCTGAACGACTCGCCCCAAACGGCGAATGCGCCCCTACATACAATGGCACGGTCATGTCCGATACCATCGTCATTCTCGATTTCGGCTCGCAGTTCACACAGCTGATCGCCCGGCGCGTGCGCGAGGCGAACGTCTACTGCGAAATCCTGCCGTGGGACGCCCCGGCCGAACGCGTGCACGCGCTGGCGCCGCGCGGCTTCATTTTGTCCGGCGGCCCGAACAGCGTGTACGAAAGCGGCGCGCCGACGCTGCCGCGCTACGTGCTGGACGCGAACGTGCCGGTGCTCGGCATCTGCTACGGCATGCAGCTGCTGGCACACAACCTCGGCGGGCGCGTGGCGCCGTCGACGCACCGCGAATACGGCCACGCGCAGGTGACGCTGCTGCCCAGCGCGCTCGCACGCGCCGAGGACCTCGCTGCGTGGACGGGCGGCTCGGGCGCACTCGACGTGTGGATGAGCCACGGCGATCGACTCGAACGCATCCCCGACGGATTCACCGTCTTCGCGCACAGCGCGAATTCGCCCGTCGCCGGCATGATGGACGAAGCCCGTCGTCTGTACGCCATTCAGTTCCATCCGGAAGTGAATCACACCGAGCACGGCCGCGACCTGCTGGCGCGCTTCGTGCACGGCGTGTGCGGCTGCAGCAACGACTGGACGCCGGACAACATCATCGACGAGAGCATCGCCCGCATCCGCACGAAGGTCGGCGGCCGGCCGGTGCTGTGCGGGCTGAGCGGCGGCGTCGATTCGTCGGTGGTCGCCGCGCTGGTGCACAAGGCGATCGGCGATCAGCTGACGTGCGTGTTCGTCGACACCGGGCTGCTGCGCAAGGGCGAGGCCGATCAGGTGATCGAAACTTTCCAGCGCGAACAGGGCATTCGATTGATCGCCGTCAACGCCGCCGAGGAATTTCTCGAGGCGCTGCAGGGCGTGACCGACCCGGAAGAAAAGCGCAAGCGCATCGGCGAGAAATTCATCCGCGTGTTCGAGCGCACGCTGGCGCAGGTGCCCGGGCCGCAGGACGGCGCGCTGCTGGCGCAGGGCACGCTGTATCCGGACGTGATCGAATCGCGCGGGCCGGAGCGCCAGTCGGCGGCGAAGATCAAGACGCACCACAACGTCGGCGGCCTGCCGAAGGATATGAAATTCGAACTGCTCGAGCCGCTGCGTTTTCTTTTCAAGGACGAAGCGCGCGCCGTGGGCAGCGCGCTCGGCCTGCCGGATTCGATCGTGTGGCGCCAGCCGTTCCCGGGCCCGGGGCTGGCCGTGCGCATCCTCGGCGAGATCACGTGGGAGCGGCTCGAACGACTGCGCGCGGCCGACGCCGTGCTGCAGGAAGAGCTGCAGCGCGCGAACCTGATGCGCGCGACTTCGCAGGCGTTCGCCGTGCTGCTGCCGGTGCGCACCGTCGGTGTGATGGGCGACGGTCGCACATACAATGAAGTCATCGCCATTCGAGCCGTCACCACCGACGACTTCATGACCGCCGACTGGGCCCGCATTCCGTTCGACGTGCTGGCGCGCATCAGCCGCCGCATCGTCAACGAAGTGCCCGGCATCAATCGGGTGACGTACGACATCACCTCGAAGCCGCCGGCGACGATCGAGTGGGAATAAAAGTAGAGAGTAGAGAGTAGAGAGTAGAGGGGGACCCATGAATTACGTCGACACGATCAAACGCGCGTTCCGCATCGCGTGGATGCACAAGTCATTGTGGCTGCTGGGATTCCTGGCATCGCTGAGCAGCGGCGGCTCGGGGGGCAGTTTCAGCGGCGGCGGCGACGGCGGCGGGCGCAGCGACGCCGGCGAGCTGCCCAACTGGATGGGCGGCAGCGGCATGGAGCGCTGGCTCAGCGACAACGCCGGGCTGCTGATCGGCGTCGTGTGCGGGCTGCTGTGTTTCTTCCTCGTGCTGTGGCTCGTGTTTCTGGTGCTCGGTGAAATCGGCCAGGGCGGCCTGATCGCCAACGTCGACGGCATCGAGCGCGGCGGCGCCCCGGGCTTTCGCGACGGCTGGAACGCCGGCAGAGCGCGTATGCGCACGCTCGTCGGCATGCGGCTGCTGCTGTCGCTGCCGGGCATCCTGATCGGGGTGATCTTCGCCTCGATCGCCGTGCTCATGCTGGCCGGCGCCGCCGGTTCGGCGGGCCGCGGCGACGACGCCATGAACACCATCATGGGAATAGGCGTCGTCGGGCTGGTGTGCGTGTTCTTCCCGATGCTGTGCGTGTTCGCCATCTACGGCATCGTCGTCGGCATTCTGGAGACGTTCGGCCGCCGCGCGATCGTGCTGGAGAACCTCGGCGCGATCGACGGGCTCAAGCGCGGCTGGGCGGTCTTCCGCGGGCGCATCGGCGACAGCATCGTGCTCGCCATCCTGATGGCCGTGGTCGGCGTCGTGATCGGCTTCGTCATCGCCATCCCGCTGGGGATCTTCGGCGTCGGCGCCGTCGTGGGAACCGCAGTGTTGAGCAACGGCATCGAAAATATGCCGTGGGCGCTGATCGCCGTCGGCATTCTGCTGTTCGTCGTGCTCGCCGCCGTGATCGGCTCGTACTTCACCGCCATGAACTCGGCCGTGTGGACGCTGGCGTATCGCGAATTCACCGCGCCGCCGCCGACGCCGCCCAGCCCGCCGCACATCGACCTGCTGGCGGAAACGCCGTCGCCGCCGGTGGCGTGACCTCACCCACTTCCACACGCAGAGAGATCCCTCCGCTTTGCCGGGTACGCCGGTGGCCACGTACGAGTGAGCCGGCAAAGCGTTCGGGATGACGGCTGCGGGGAGGGTGTCATCCCGAACGTCTTGCCCCGCATGCACGCATTTCGACACAAGCGAGTCAGGGCAAGACGGAGGGATCTCTCTTCGTGTTGCGCCGTCAGCCTGGTACGTACCATGAGGCATCTTTCGCAAAAAGACACCCCCTTGCCAGCTGGCCGGGATTGAGGTACACACGCCCCATCAAGACGCGTTCATCTTCACCACGAGCTTGACGACCTCGCCGCGATCC
>JBIIIA010000076.1:0-11032 GCA_044235195.1 Thermoflexales bacterium | reverse complement strand
GGGGACGTACCACCCTGTCTGCGATTGCCGTTCCCTCTCCCGGAGCGTCATCCCGAACGTCTTGCCCCGTCCGTGCAGACGTTGCCACGAACGAGCCAGGGCAAGACGGAGGGATCTCTCTTCGTGTGGCATCGTCGATGATTCGAAATTTCGCCCCAAACGGCGGATGCACCCACCGCAGACGGCGGACGACGGTCGATGACCAGCAGCCGTCTGCCGTCCGCGGTCAGCCGTCGGCGGTCTGCGGTCGTCCGTCGTCCGTCGTCCGCCGTCCGTCGTCCGCCATCCGTCGCCTTCTCAGCATCTGCGTGCGTGCCACATCTAGAAAGTCACGCAAGCTTTCCGTCATCGTGATGCTCGTGTTGCGCCCATGAATGCGCCGGTATGCCAACACTTCCGGCACCACGTGCCAGTGCAGACCCAGTGCGACGGCGCGCATGTGCCAGTCCAGATATTGCGCGCGTCGCAGCGTAGTGTCGAAGGGGCCGATGCGCTCCACAGCGGAGCGCCGCAGCAGCGCGGTAGCGGTGGAGATGCCATCCAGCCGCCGATTCGATTCGTCCAGGCGCCAGCGCTCGGGCTCGACCGCGTCCGGGCTGATGAACTGCTCCACCAGGGCGTACATGATGTCGATCTCCGGCTGCGCTCGGAACGCCGCCATCTGTCGTTCGATCTTCTGCGGTGCCCAGTAGTCGTCGGCATCCAGAAAGGTGATGTAGTCGTGCTTCGCCGATTCCAAGCCGCGATTCTGCGCCGCAGCGATGCCCATGTTCGACTGGCGCACGTACTCGATGCGCCCAGCTGCGGCGTACGGCGCGAGCACATCCGGCGTTTCGTCCGTCGAGCCGTCATCGATCACGATGACCTGGGCCGGCGGGTGCGTCTGCCCCAATATGCTGCCGAGCGACTGAGGCAGGTAACGCCCGTAGTTGTACGTCGGGATGATGACGCTGTATCGGCCTTCGTTGCTCATAGGGAATTTCTGGATCGGCGCAGGCGATGAACGATGCGCAGCATCTCGCGCTGCATGCCGAAGAGATCACGCGAGGCATTCGTCGCGTGAATGCGATAGTGGCACACGAGCTGCGGCAGCATATGCACGTCGACGTTGCCTTGCTTCAGACGAACGATCCATTCGAAGTCGCTGGCCATGTCGTACTCTGCATTGAACTCGCCGATGCGCATGAATACGTCACGTCGAAACGCCAGCACGCTCGGGTAGAGAAATGGGCGCGGTGCCTCGATGATCTGACGCATCTGTTCCGAAACGACTTCTCCACCTTCATCGAGAAATCCCTGCATATGGCCGGCGACGACGCCGACGTCGGGATGTGCACGCAGGTAGTCCATCTGCCACTCGATTTTCTGCGGCACCCACAGATCGTCGTGATCGAGAAGCATGATCACATCGGCGCGCGCTTCGGCCACGCCGCGATTGCGCGCCACGGCCACACCGGCGTTGGCCTGGCGGATGCAGCGCACGTCGCCGCGGCGCTCGACGAGGCCGGCGGTGCCGTCGGTCGAGCCGTCGTCGACGACGATGACCTCAATGCCCGCTGCGTCGTACGTCTGGGTGCGCACGCTGTCGAGAGTTTCCTCGATACGGCGGGCGCCGTTGTACGTCGGGATGACTACACTGACATGAGGAATTGCCGGTTCATTCATCATTTTTTCTACGGCGCAGATCGAGTGCACGCTTCAGAAACCGTGGCGTGGTCGCCATCACTCGCTCGGTGTCGCGCGTCATGTTGTGATCATGAATGCGCCTCACCTGCACGATGCCGTCGTGTCGCAGCATAGAGACGGCGGCCAGCTCGGCGCGCTGAAAGAATTCGCGGTCTTCGTGAAACCACAGCGATTCATCGAGCATGCCGATTCGATCGAAGACGGAACGCACGAACAGCGCACTGCCGAGATGGAACTGTCGCAGATAGCGATATCGCTCAGCGGACACGCCGGATGACGGCGGCTCCACCGCAGGAATCCACGACGGATCGGCCTCGGATCCATCCACGGCTGTGAAGCGTGCATCGCCGAGCACGATCGGCTGCACGCCCTTTTCAGCGACGGCCTGCGCATGCAGCCGCAGCGCGTCCGGCGTCCACAAATCATCGGAGTCGAGAAAGCCGATCCACTCGCCGCGCGCCTGTCGAATGCCGGCGTTGCGTGCCGCCGCCGGGCCGCCGTTGCTCCGACGAAGGACCACGTCGACATCGTTGCGCACCCGCAGCACCGCCGCCGTGTCGTCCGTCGATCCGTCGTCGACCACGATCAGCTCCAGCGCCGGATGCGCCTGCGCCCGCACGCTGGCGATGGCCGCCGGCAGCAGCGCCGCGCGGTTCCACGTGGGAATAACCACCGACAGCCTCGGGAAGAAATCGACCGGATCACTCACACCCGCACCTCCCTGCCTGCACCAAGCTCCCTGAGAAGCGCAGTGATCACATTCGGAATGCGCGGCAGATCGCTGCCGAGATGGAGCGTAAAGCACGGCACCGCTCGCACGAGATCACCCAGGAAGCGCAAATCCACGGCTGCGCTGCTTCCCAGCTGAAACAGAGTGCTGGGCGCCAGCGCACGCAGCGCCTGCACCGCCGAAATTCGCTCGATGCTCGTCTCGGCGCCGGCGCGCACCTGAGGCACGAGAATGGCGCGCAGCGGGAATCCTGCAATCAGCTTGTGCGACCAGTCCGGATAAAGATGGAAGATGCGCTTCACATCGTCGGATTGTGCCCCTTCCAGCGAATGCTGCGCTGCGGTCGGCTCGAGGTGAGTCAGATGCAGCGAGCTCGCAGCACGCAGCTTGCCGGTCTCGAACAGGCTGTGCACCACCGGGGCGACGCCGCCCGACACGATGCAGTAGTCGTCCGCCGCATAGCGCAGTTCGGAATTCAGACAATTCAGCGCAGTGGTCGACTTTCCGGATCCACCGCGCGCCGTCAGCAGCACGCCGCCGTCGGGAAATCCAACGGCCGCACCGTGCACCAGGCGCATGCCGATGCTCTGCAGCCACCACGTCCAGATTCGCAGCAGTGGCGCAGCCAGCTCGTAAGTCGGCAGCGAACGCGGATCGTTCGTCCAGCACATTCCGCAGCGACGTTCGACATCGAACATGCTCAGCGTGCCGCGGCCGACGTCGTAGGCGACGTGCCACCGCTCATCGAGCGCATCGCCGCGCACGCGATCTCGAATTCCGAAGTCTTCGCGCTGCCACGGGGACGCCAGCATCGGCGTCGCAGTAGAAGCGCTGTCCCAGCAGTAAATGCGCAGGGCGGGTTCGGATTCGAAGTCATCCGATTCCCTCGACGCAGCAAGATGCGCAAAGGCGGGCAGCAAAAGGCCGAGGTATTCCACATTCGGCCCGCACAGCTCGACGATGCGGCCCGCGATGCGGAATCGAACGCGGACGCGATCCGAAGATTCGATGAACAAACGTTCAGCGCAGTCGAACGCCTGCTCACAGAACGCAATCACTTTTCATCGACCTTCTTCGGCCAGCCGGCCTGATCCACTTCGTGAATGGGATCGAGCAGCAGCAGCTCCTGCATGTCGGTGAACATCTCCATGACCGGTGCGGCGAAGACGCCGCTCGTCGCGATGACGTATTCACTGCACGATGCAGGTTCGGTCGACTCCACGATCAGCTTCTCGTCGATCATGCGACGAACATGCTCATCGACGGCCGGCTGCACGATATGCAGCGGCGCACCGTGATGCTGCGAGAATCGCTCGGCGATCTCGGCGATGCCACATCCGCCCTGGATCATCTTCCAAATGTCGAACGCACTACCACGCATGCTGAAATAGCGCCCGGAATCGAAGTCGATCAGGAGAACTTCATCTTCGAAAGCCTCGAAGATCACCTTAGGTGTGTTGAGACGGTAATGCATACAGGCGGCATTATAGAGACGGGCGCATTAGCCCGTATTGCGCAGTCCCGAGCTCACGCCGTTGATCGTCAGTTCGATCACCGTGCGCAGCTCGGACAGGCGTGGATCGTCGGGGGCCGGGTTTTCGCGCAGCAGCGCGCGCAAACGCCGAATCATGTCGACCTGGATGTAGTTCAACGGATCGACGTACGGATTGCGCAGGCGAATCGAGCGCCGCAGCACCGGGTCGTTCGCCATCAGTTCGTCGCAGCCGCAGATTTCGAGGATCGCATCGACGGTGCGCATGAACTCGGCTTCGAGAATGCCGAACACGCGCGCGCGCAGCGCCTCTTCCTCGACGAGCGAGGCGTACAAGCGCGCGATGTTGAGATCGGCTTTGCTCATGCTCATCTGAGCGTTGTCGATGGTGGCCTGGAAGAACGCCCACTCGCGGTACATCCGCGCGAGCAGATCGCGCATGTGCGGGCCTTCGTCGAGCAGCGCGCGCAGCGCCGTGCCGAGTCCGTACCAGCCGGGCAGCACTGCGCGGCTCTGCATCCACGAGAACACCCACGGTATGGCGCGCAGGTCGGCCACCGTGCGCGTCTGGCGACGGAAGGCCGGGCGCGAACCGAATTTCAACCCGCTGATCTCGGCGATGGGCGTGGCCTGCTCCCAGAAGCGCAGGAATTCCGCATCGTGATGCACCAGCTTTTCGTACGCCTGCGCGCCGATCTCCGAGATGCGCTCCATGGCGTCGGTCCACGCCGGCGGCGCATCGTCGCGGCGGCGCGCCTGCTGCGAAGCCAGCAACACGCCGTACGTCACCTGCTCGAGATGGCGCCGCGCCAGGTCGGGATCGTGATAACGCGTGCTGAGCACTTCGCCCTGTTCGGTGATGCGCAGGCGGCCATCGATGAGGCCGGCCGGCTGCGACAGGATCGCGCGCGCCGCCGGGCCGCCGCCGCGCGCGATGGTGCCGCCGCGCCCGTGGAACAGCGTCAACGTCACGCCATTTTCGCGGCACGCCGCGGCGATGGTTCCCTGCGCCTTGTACAGCTCCCAGTTGGCCGTGATGTAGCCGCAGTCCTTGTTGCTGTCGGAGTAGCCCAGCATGACCATCTGTTCGCTGCCGCGCGCGTCGACCGAGGCGCGATACGGGCCGTACGCCAGCATCGCCCGCAGGATCTCCGGTGCGCGCCGCAGGTCGTCGCGCGTCTCGAACAACGGCACGATCGGCATCGACAGCCGGCACCACTCCATCATGAGCAGCACTTCGAGCACGTCGGACAGCGCGTTCGTCATGCTGATGACGTACACGCCCATGATCTCGCGGCCGTAGCGCTTGATCGCCTCGCGCGCCAGCTGCATCGGCTCGAGCACGCGCCGGGCATCGTCACCGAGCGCGCCCACGCTCTCGAGCATGCTGCTGTTGGGCTGCGCCAGCAGCGCATCCAGCAGCTCCAGCTTTTCCGCTTCGCTCAGCTCGGCGTAGCGCTGCGCCAGTTCCGCCGCGCGCGCGTTCGGCGCCAGGCCGGCCGCCGCCATCTTGCCGAACACCTCGACGAGCGCCGCCTCGTGCCACGCCGAGTGCTGACGCAGGTCGAGCCGCGCCAGGTGCAGGCCGAAAATTTCCACCTGCCGTCGCAGCGTCGCCAGATCGCCGTCCGCCAGCTGCGCCGAACGGCCGCGGTGCATGCCGTCGATCACCACGTCGAGCACGCGCTCGACCGAACGGGCCGTCAGCACCGTCGGCAGCGGCAGCGGAATCGACATCGTCGGCGACAGCGCCAGCGAACGCTGCACGAAGAACGGATACAGCGGATAGTTCGTCGTCTGTTCACGCGCCTCGGCCAGCTGCGCCGCCAGCGCCGCGAAAATCGCGCGGTACGGCTCGTTCGGGTAGCGCGACAACAGATCGCGCACGTGGGTCGACGAGTCGCCGATTTCCTCCAGCAGCGCCAGCACCGTCGCATCCACGCCGTCGCGCCGCGTCGACACGCTGATCTCGCGCGAAAGCACGCGCGCCGCTTCCTGCACTTTGTCGAGCGCCGCGCGCCGATGGAAATGCAGCGTCTCGGCGGTGGCGTACGTCGTCACGTTCGGATTGCCGTCGCGGTCGCCGCCGATCCACGAACCGAAGCGCAGCCACGCATCCGGCGCGCGCACCCCCGGGAAATGCCGCGCCAACGCCGCCTGCATGTCCTTGTGCAGCCGCGGCAGCACGTCCCACAGCGACGTGTCGAAGTACCACAGTCCGGTGCGCACTTCGTCCGTCACCAGCGGCTGAATGCTGCGCGATCGATCCGTCAGCCACAGCGAAGCAATTTCGCGCTTGATCTCGGCGTCGATTTCTCCGGCCGACCAGTCGTCGACGGACGGGTCGAGCTGCGCCTCGCGCTCGCGGCGCCACAGCAGCTCGCGGATGCGCTGCAGCTTCGACAGCATCGTCCGGCGCTTCGATTCGGTGGGATGCGCCGTCAGCACGATCTCGATCGACATGCGGTCGAGCAGCTCCTGCATCTCCACATCGGTGACGCCGCTCGCCTTGAGCGACGACACCGCCGATTCGATCGACTCGCGCAGCGCCGGCCCGGTCCCGGTCTGCATGGCGTAGCGACGCTGCCGCAGCCGGCGCACGCGATGATGCTCCTCGCACAGGTTCGCCAGCTCGAAATACGTGGTGAACGCCATCGCCACCTCGTACGCCTCGCGCGGCGTCAGCTCGGCGACGGCGCGCCGCAGCGCCGCCTCGGCGTCGGGCGATTCCGACGCCCGCGCCGCCCGCGCCAGCGCGCGGATGCGCTCTTCGAGATCGAACAGGGCTTTCCCGTCCATCTCGACGATGACTTCGCCCAGCAGCCGGCCGATGTGGCTGATGTCGCGCCCGAGCAAATCTGACGTGGGGGATTCGGTGTGCGTAGCCATGCAGAAAGCGCGGCTAATATAATCGACGCGATGACCCACCGGCTGGACCGCGCGGACGCATTTCTCACCGAGTTCGACGCCCGCACCGAAGAAACGCGGCAAACCCCGGCCGGAATGGCCGTGCGACTCGACCGCAGCGCCTTCTATCCCAGCGCCGGCGGCCAGCCCAACGACCTGGGCGCGCTGGTCTCCGAAGATGCCGCTCTCGACGTCGTCGACGTTTTCGAGGACGCCGGTGCCCTGTGGCACACGCTCGCTCCGGATTCCGCGCCGCCGCCGATCGGCGCATCCGTGCGCGGCCGCATCGACTGGCCGCGCCGCTTCGACCACATGCAGCAGCACAGCGGCCAGCATCTGCTCTCGCAGGCCTTCGCCCGCCGCACCGGCCTCGATACCATCGCCGTGCACATCGGCGCGCAGGAATGCACGCTCGACCTGCCCACGAACACGCTCGCTGCCGCCGCGCTCGACGCCGTCGAGGACGATGCCAACGCCGTGGTGCACGAAGATCGGCCGCTGCGCGTCTACGAAGTCGACGAAGCCGAGATCGGCCGCGTGCCGCTGCGCAGCGCGCCGAAGGTGCGCGGCCGCATCCGCATCGTCGAAATCGACGGCTACGACTGGTCGGCCTGCGGCGGCACGCACGTGCGCAGCAGCGGGCAAATCGGCCCGATCAAGCTGCTGCGCACCGAAAAGCGCACGGATGCCACGCGCGTGACCTTCTTGTGCGGCGCGCGTGCGCTGCGCGATTACCGCGCGCTGCACCGCGACGCGCTCGACATCGCCGCCGGATTCTCCGTCTCGCGCGCCGATCTGCCGGCCGCCGTCGCCCGCCTGCGCGATGACGCGCGCGCCGCCGTGAAATCGCTGGCGACGCTGCAGGCGCAGCTCGCCGAATTCGAGGCGCGCGACCTGCTCGCCGCCGCGCGCGCGCTCCCCAACGGCTGGCGCATCGTCGCCGCCGCGTGGGACGACCGCGACGCCGCCGCGCTGCGCACCATGGCCAAACGGCTCACGACCGAGCCGGCCGTCATCGCACTGCTCGGCGTCGCCGGCGATCGCGCGCAACTCTGCTTCGCCCGCTCGCGCAGCATCGACGTCGACGTCGCCCCGCATCTGCGCGCCGCGCTGCAGTCGCTCGGCGGCGCCAAAGGCGGCGGCGCCCCGGATTTCGCCCAGGGCGGCGGCGTCACCGCCGACCGCGCTACACTTCACCTCGCCCTCGAACAGCGTGCGCAGGAAATCGAACGCGCCGCTGCGCAAGCATCACTATGAAGAAACTGCACAAGAGCGTCTACTATCACGTCACCCGCGACGGACTGAACATCGGCGTCATCCTCGGCGAAGACGGCCTCGTCTGCGTCGACCTGCCGATGAGCACGGAGGAGACGCTCGCCTGGAAGGCACAAATTCAGGAATTGACCACGCTGCCGATCCGAGCCGTGATCTACACATCGGCCGACCGCGTCAGCTTCGAAGCGATCGACGCCATGAACACGCCGGTCATCATCTGCGAATCGGCCCGTTCGCAGCTGTACACGCCGGTCGAAGTCGCCGCGCTGAATCCGTTCGACGCCACAGTGACGATGATCGCGCCGGCGCAGAACAAGCTGCCCGAGATCACCTTCGACGAGTCGACCACGATGCTGCTCGGCACGGATAAGAGCGCGCCGGCCGTCGAGGTGACGCACCAGGGCGGGCACGCCCCCGGCAGTTCGTTCGTGTTCGCCAGCGACGCCGGCATCATGTTCGTCGGCGAACACGTCGCCGTCGGCCAGCCCCCGCTCATCGCGCAGGGCAACTATGAGAAGTGGAACGACGTCATCGGCGCCCTGCGCCGCAACAAGAAAATCACGACCGTCGTCCCCGGCCGCGGCGCGCCGGGCAATGTCACCGTCACCGCCGAAACGCTGGAATACATCAAGGGCACGACTGCCCGCGTGCGCGCCCACATCAAGGCGCGCCGCGCGCGCAACGATCTCGTCACGCTCATCCCCGACGTGCTGAAATCGTACGGGCTGACCGACAAAACCGCCGCCAAGTTGAACCTCAACCTCGACGTGGTGCGCCTCAACGTGCGCGCCGGCCTCGAGCGGCTGTTCGACGATCTCAAGAACGAAGCCTGATCCTCCGAGTCTGATCACCGATGGACGCCTACCTCTCCTTCGAAACCGGCGGCACCAAGCTGATCGCCGCCGTAGCCGGGCCGGACGGCCGGCTGCTGGATTCCGTGCAGATCGAACGCGGCCACGCCGACACAGCCGACGTTTCGTTGCCGCGGCTGCTCGACGTCGGAGAGGCGCTCATGCACAAGCATCAGGCGCAAGGCGCGGCATTCCGTGCCGTCGGCTTCGGCTACGGCGGCCAGTTCGACCGCGCCGCCAACCGCGTCATGGAATGCTTCCACGAAGCCGGCTGGGAGGCGCTCGACGTGCATGCGCTGGTGTCGCAGAAGTTCGGGCTGCCCACGGTGATCGAGAACGACTGCAAACTGGCCGCGCTCGCCGAAGCGCAGCTCGGCGCCGGCCGTGGATTTCGCACCGTCTTCTACATCACGATCGGCACTGGCATCGGCGGCGGCATCGTGCACGACGGGCGCATCCTGCAGCTGGGCGACAAGGGCGAGGCTGAAATCGGCCACATGACGGTCGACGCTGCCGGTGCCCTGCCGTGCGCCTGCGGCAAGCGCGGCTGCCTGGAAGCCTATTGTTCCGGCCCGGGCCTCGTCGACCTGACGCGACATCTCGCCGGGCAGTGGCGCGGGGCATCGCCCTTCGCCGCCGACGCACGGCAGGGAAACGCCTTCAGCGGCAAGGACCTGTTCGGTGCGTGGCGCGCCGGCGACGAGTTCGCCGCGCACGTCGTCGAGGCAGCGGCCGGCCATCTCGGCATCGCCCTCGGCGCCACGATTCAGCTGTTGAACCCGGACGTGGTCGTGCTCGGCGGCGGGGTGGCCGCCGGCAACGCCGCGTTCGTCGAGCGCATCACCGCCGCCGTCGCCGAGCGCGTCATGCCGAACCTGCGCGCCGCCGACGGCCGGCTGCGCACCCGTTTCATCACGACGGCTCTGCGGGAGCAGGTCGTCGCTCAGGGCGCGGCGCTTCTGGCGCGGCAAGCAGTGAACGGCGCATCCCCACCAGCATCGCCAGCATGAGCGCGATCGACGCCAGCTGCATGCCCCACGCCAGCGACAAGCCGTTCGCCCCCTCGATCACATTGCCCGTCAGCGCCGGGATCAGCACCGCGCCGAAGGAGCCGGCGCTGGTCACCAGGCTGCTCACCGAGCGCGCCTCGCGCGGGAATCGCGCGATCGCCGCCGACACCAGCGTCGGATACACCGGGCCGTAGCCGACGCCGACGATCATCGAACCGATCAACACCACCACATACGGCGAGAACGGCGCCAGCATCAGGCCGACGCCGCACGCCGCCACGCCGAGCATGGCGAACAGCGCGCGCAGCAGCGAGGTGCGGCTCAGCAGCACCGCCGCGAAGTAACGGCTGAACGCCAGCCCTCCGAAAAACACGCTCGACGCCAGCGACGCCGACGCCACGTCGACATTCGCCGCCAGGCGCGTGAACTCGGTCGTCCAGCTCGAGAACGCCACTTCCGCCCCGACGTACACCGCCATCATGGCAACCAGCGCCAGCATCGCCGGCGTGCGCAGCAGCGCGCCGTCACTCATCGCGCGCGGCGCGCCCTCTTCTGCGACGACGGCGGCCGGCAGTCGCATGCGCAGCGCCATCGCCAGCAGCAGCAGGTCCATCACCATCGCCGCCCAAAACGCCGGCAGTGCGCCGCCGAACTGCCGATAGCTCAGCGCCACCAGCAGCGGCCCGACCAATGCGCCCACGCCGAAAAAGGCGTTCACGCGATTCAACCGGCTCCCCGAGTCGCCTTCGCTTCTCATCTGCGTGCCGATCAGCGTAATGAAACCGACCTGCGTGCACGCCTGGCCGAAGCCGAGCAGCAGCGCCGCCGCCAGCACCATCCACAACGTCGTCGCGACGGTGAACAGCCACAGGCTGACGACGATCAGCCCGGCGGCGCTCAGCAGCGGCCGCAGGCTGGCGTTGATGCGCAGCGAACCGATGACCGGCGCACTCGCCAGGTAGCCGACCGACATCGTTGCGAAAAGATAACCGAGTTCGGCGATGCCGGCGCCGGTGCGCTCCGAGAGCGTCTGCAGCGCCGGGCCGAGGATGGCCACGTTGATGCCGAGGGTGATAAAGAC
>JBIIIA010000401.1:0-3395 GCA_044235195.1 Thermoflexales bacterium | reverse complement strand
CAGAACTCCTCGTGATCGACGCGCATTTGCTGGGCATCGATGGAAATGCAGGCGTCGCGCACGCGCAGGACGGAGTCGTCGAGGGCGGGCGCGGTGCGCGAGAGGAGCAGCAGGACGAGTGGGAGCCAATCGGCGTCGAGCAGCGGCTGCAGCAGAGCGAGCGCGGCGGGCGAGAGGCGCTGCAGATCGTCGACGACGAGGACGACCGGCTGGGTGTGTGCGGCGAGGCGGCGGACGACCGTGGCGACGCCGTGCGCCGGCGACAGCTGCCCGGCGGCGGCGAGCGCGCGCAGGTCGCCGGATGCCGCGAGGTGCGGCGCGAGCGCCTCGAGCAGCTGCGTGAGAAAGACGTCCGCCGGGATGGCGTCCTCGTCGAGCGAGATCCATGCCGAGGCGGGTGCGTCGGACTGGGCGAGCTGCGCCAGCCAGGCGGCGGCGAGCATCGTCTTGCCGAAGCCGGCCGGGGCGACGACGCGGATCAGGCGTGCGCTGCGCCAGCCGGCGAGCAGATCGAGCAGGCGTCGGCGTTCGATGAGGTCGGAACGCAGAGCGGGGATGAAGTGCTGCATGGCGACATCGGGAGTGTAGCGGCATCGGTGAAGAACGGCAGGGGAAAACACTCAATCGGACACTCAATCGGACACTCAATCTGCGTCAAGCAACGGCGTCTGCAATCCATAGTCTTCTGCAACGAAGTACACGGCGCACACTGCCGTGGTGCAAGGCATTCCCAGGAGGCAGGCAGGCAATATGAACGAATCGAAAGCTTGGCGAGGATGGCGCTGGTCGATCGCGACGGCGTTGGTGACGGCGACGTTGTGGAGCGGCGCTGCATCGTCGATGGTGCAGGCGGCGACGGCGGCAATCGGCGGAGGCCTGCCGTTGTCGTCGTCGTTGACTGGCACTGCGGTCGACAAATCTGCACTGACGTCGACGGAAGTGGTGACGGCGGTGATGCCGGGATGGCCGAGCGAAAGTGTATATATATGTGCATCCAATGTCAGCACTGCGCTATATGGACAGTGGGGCCGATACAAGGTAAACATCACCCCTAGCTCGTGGGCGTACAACGGGAGTGGTCTCGAGAGCGTCTGCACTGCAGAAGGGATCGGCGAAATAAAGGTGCCGTATTTAAGCTTTGCGGAAATGCTCGGAAATACGTTTGCAGTGATGTATCCGAGCGGGTTGGTCACGGTGACGACTCCGATCACCTTCAGAACATTTACTGCGGTTTATCCCAACGCAATCTATCCCTATATTTTCGAAACATGGTTGAGCGACGGCAAATGGCGTGTGTACGACTATTCTGCGCTTACGACGGCGACGGGTGTGGCGTTTCAAGGGAGAGAACTTTCGACGTCGGAATATGAAATAGTGGACAACTCCGCCCTGTATGTGAAGATCGACGACTTCAATCCTGTCAGCGATACGATTGCAATTACGACCCCGTATGGGATTTATACGGATGGAGGATGCAGCCCGAACTGCAAGCGGTGGCTGCTCAATCGAATGCCATGGGGGCAGAACGGTGCGATCGGCAAGGTGGATATCGACGACTGGGAGGAGCACATCATCGATGCCGTGATCGCTTTGGAGCACTGGCAAGGTGAGGGCGTGCGGCAGCGAGTAGACGGCATCCCCCGATTTCGCCATCATGTCTGGACTGGTGAGAATAACCCGTTCCGGGCGCGACAAATTGCATGGCTGCAGAACCTTGGCTACGCCCAGCGTGCGGAACGGCGCGTGTGGGACTCGCCCGGCACGCTGCGATCGAGCGGCGTCATCACATCGCATTCGACGGGACGCCCGATTGAGTACACCTACTACTATTCGCTGGCGGAACACGACTACGAAATCGTCGTCACACGCGTATACACCGATCCCCAGGGGCTAGGTGCGTTCAACGCGAGAGATTCCTACGACGTCGACGGTGGCGGCGGTATTACTGCTTTGAACGACGTATTTTTCTCCGACAAGCCGTTGACCGATCCGCGGACTTATCTGTACATCGTCAATCGGGATTGGGGAAGTGGCTGGGGCATCAATACGACTGCTTCCGCCGACGCAATATGGGAGGGGGTGACGATCGGGGCGGCCGCCGCCGATGCACAATATTTTGCTGAGGGTGTGAAGCCCAGCTATTACAGCACGACATTGTCTTTCGGTGCGACGCCGGGCATCACCGATGCGGTGAACATCGCAGACAACTGGGCAACGAATCCGATGTCACTGTCATTTGCGTACAACGGCATCGCATATGGATCGGACCCATCATACGGAGCCGACCTTGCCATGTCCACTTCCATTAGTGTGACGAATCCTTCGGCGACGGTGATTTCGTATACGACGCGGGTGAAGCTGCTATCTGTGTTGCCGCTGTCGAATCCGTTGACAGCGCTTGCAGTGGAGGGAACGATGGATGGTGTGTTCTACCCGGCGACGCCGACGTTCGTGAGCACGACGACAGCTTACACGGCGACGGTGCCATACACGCTGACGGACATCGGAATCGGTGTGGTAGGTGAAGACACGGCGGGCCATCCGCATTTCGAGGCGACGCTGGAACTGGCGGACGGTGAGATCCGACCGACGACTGTGATGACGGAGGCACCGTTGACGATGAGCGACACTGTGCACTCCGAAGGGGTGAAAGTGAATCTGACACTGAACCCGGGTGTGACGGGGACGGTCACGCTGACGACATATCACCGGTCCGGTGAGTTCCCGCTGACGTATACGGTGTTCATCTCGCGGGAGGCGTCGACGGACGCAGCGCTGGCGGACTTGGAGATTGCGCCCGGCTCGCTGGCACCGGCGTTCGTGAGCACGACGACGTCGTATACGGCGGAAGTGCCGAACGGAACGACGAGCGCGGCGGTGACGGCGACGACGAGCGACGCAAGTGCGACGGTGGCGTATGCGACGACGGCGGGTGCGTGCGCGCCGGGGAACGCGTCGCCGTCGACATGCGACATCGCCGCTTCGGGGACGACCACCATCACGATCACTATCACTGCCTCCGATCTCACCACGACCGAGACCTACACGATCGTGGTGACGGTGGCGGATGGCGGTGTGCCGTCGAGTGACGCGACGCTGGGCGATTTGACGATCGACCCGGGGACGCTGGAACCGGCGTTCGTGAGCACGACGACGGCGTATGCGGCATCGGTGGCGAACGATGTGGAGAGCGTGCAGGTGACGGCGACGCCGAACGATCCGGCGGCGACGGTGACGTTCGCGCCGTGCGACGCGGTGCGGGCGACCGGCGCGGTGTGGGCGACCGGCCCGGTGCGGGCGACCGGCCCGGTGCGGGCGACCGGCCCGGTGCGGGCGACCGGCCCGGTCGCCCCTACGGCGACGTGTCCGTTGTCGGTCGGTGTGAACACAATCAC
>JBIIIA010000400.1:0-3399 GCA_044235195.1 Thermoflexales bacterium | reverse complement strand
TTGAAAACCATCGGCCTGCTGGCGGCCATGGCGCAGTGCGGCCTGCACGTGCCGTGCGAGCAGGCGTCGCTGCCGGTGTTCGATCGCATCTACGCCGACATCGGCGACGAGCAGTCGATCGAGCAGAGCCTCTCGACGTACAGTTCGCACCTGACGAACCTGGTGTCTTTTCTCGATCAGGTCGATTCCGAATCGCTGGTGCTGCTCGACGAACTCGGCGCCGGCACCGACCCGACCGAGGGTGCGGCCATCGCGCGCGCGATGCTGGAATTTCTGCTGCTCACGAACGCGCTGTGCGTGGTGGCCACGCATTATCCGGATCTCAAGGCGTGGGCGTCGCTGACGGACGGTGCGCAGAACGCGAACATGGCGTTCGATTACGAGACGCTGCGGCCGCTGTTTCGATTGAGCATGGGGCTGCCCGGGCGCAGCAACGCGTTCGCCATCGCGCAGCGGCTGGGCATCCCCGAGAGCATCCTCGCCAAGGCGCGCGGCTACATGGACGGCAACGCCGCGCGTGCGGAGGACATGCTGGCCGAGATCGCGCGCCTGCAGGAGGAATCCGAGCGCGAGCGCGCGGCGGCGCGTCGATCGCAGGTGGATGCCGAGGCGGCGGCCGAGCGCATTCGCGTGCGTCTGAATTCGATCGAGGACGAGCGCCGCGTGCTGCTGCAGGAGGCGCGCGAGGCGGCGGCGCGCGAAGTCGAAAACCTGCGCGCCGAGGTGCGCAAGCTGCGCGCGCGCGTGGTGGCGGCCGGCGGCGCGCTCGATGAAGTGAAGGCGATCGAGAGCGCGGTGGAAGTGGTGCGCGACATGCAGGAGACGGTGGTGGCGCCGCCGCCGCCGCCCATCCCGGAGCCGCAGCGCAAGCGGCCCGTGCAGCCCGGTGACGCCGTGCGCGTGCGCTCTCTGAACAGCGAGGCCGTGGTGAGCGCGGTGATGGGCGGCGAGGCCGACGTGCAGATCGGACGCATGCGCATGCGCGTGCGCCTGGCCGACCTCGAGCGCGTGCGCGTGAAGAAGCGCGAGGAGGAGCCGCAGGCCGACGAAAAGCCGGTCGTGCAGGAGCGCGCGCCGTCGCCCGGCATGGAGCTCGATATTCGCGGCCGCCTGGTCGAGGAAGGGCTGGAACTGCTCGAGGAGTATCTCGATCGCGCGCAGCGCGCCGGGCTGCCGTTCGTGCGCATCATTCACGGCAAGGGCACCGGCGTGCTGCGCAGGGCGGTGCGCGAGGCGGTCAAACGCAATGCGGCGACGGCGTCGTTCGAGAGCGGGCGCGAGGGCGAGGGCGGCGACGGCGTGACCGTCGTCAAGCTGCAGCAGTGATGCGAGCGTATTCATGACCGACACTGTCGATAAAACACCGACCAAGCGGAAGAAGCGCAAAGCGGGCATCACGTCCGTGGAGCGCAGCCGCGCCGCGGTGAAGCCGGTCGTCAAGGCGGTCAAAAAGCTGGTGAAGAAGCCGGCCAAGAAGCTGGTGAAGAAGATCGTGAAGCGGGCGGTCGGCATCGGGCGCTCGTCCGCGTCTGCGGAGAAATCGGCGAAGTCAGCGAAGAAGGCGGCGACGGCGGTCGCGGAGAGCTGGTTCTGGGTGAGCGCGCTGTATCGGTTGACGCCGATCGGCGCGGCGGTGCTGGCGCCGGAGCGTGCGAATCTGTGGGAGCGGCGCGTGTTCGTGATCCGTGCGGCGCGCGGCGAGGAGCGCAGAGTGGCGCGCGAGCTGGCGAAGGCGCACGAGGCGCGCCACGAGGTGGCGAAGGGAGAGAAGGCGCGCTGGCGGCTGCAGGAAATCGAGGCGTTCGCGGAGCTGTTCGATGAACGGATCGAGAACGGCACCGAGGTGTACTGGCAGTTCTTCAAGCGGGAGTGAATCCGATGGATACCCATTCGAAGCTGGTGCGCGTGTTGCTCGTCCTGGCCATCGTCGCGCTGGCGATGTTCATCGCCGAGCGGCTGTGGATGCTCGGCGCGGCGCTCGGCAACACGGTGTCGATGATCGCCGTGTCGTGGCTGCTCGGGCTGATCGTGAAGCCGTCCGTCGGCTACCTGCGCGGCGGGCTGGTTCCGCAGTTCGTGGTGCGGCGCATCGAGCGCCGATTCGGTGAAGCGGCGGCGCGCCGTGCGGCTGCATTGCGGCTGCCGTTCGGACTGGCGGTGGCGATCGTGTATCTGCTGCTGCTCGTCGGCATCGTCGGCGGGCTGTCGTACGCCACGGCGTCGATCCTGCCGCAGGCGATCGACCTAGTGCAGCGGCTGCCGGAGATCAGCGCCGATCTTCCCCAGATTCTGATGAACGCGTGGCAGACGACGGCGCCGCGCATCGGCTTCGATCCGAACGCGCTCGCCGTCAACGACGTGATCTCGCCGCAGGATTTGTCGACGCGCGCGGCGCAGGCCGCCGGCTGGCTGGCGACGCAGGCGGTCAACCTGGCGGCGCTCACGGCCGGCGCGCTCGGACAAATTTTTATCATTCTCGTGCTGAGCCTGTATGTCGTCGTCGAGGACGAATTCATCGACGCGCAGATTTTTGCGCTGCTGCCGAAGCGCTGGCATGCTGCGGTGCGCCGCATGACGGCGACGATCGATCGTTCGTTCAAGAGCTATCTGCGCGCGCAGATCGTCTCGGCGCTGCTGCACGGCGCGTCGGCGGCGATCGTCTTCGTCGCCTTCGGGCTGAACTTCGGCGTGGTCGTGGCGCTGCTGTTCGCCGTGCTTTCGGTGGTGCCGCTCGTCGGCATTCCGGCTGCCATCCTGATCGCCGGGGTCGTCACGTTGATCACCGCGCCGCAGGCGGTGATTCCGGTGGTGATCATTCTGCTGGTGGTCGATCAGATCATCGGCTACGGCGTCGTGCCGAAATTAATGACCGGCTCGACCGGCCTGCCGAGCCTGCTCGCGATGCTGTCGCTGTTCATCGGCGTGCAGCTGCTCGGCTTCTGGGGGCTGGTGTTCAGCGTGCCGATCGTCGGCTCGATCTACAAGATTTTGTTCGACTACATGGCGGAGGAGCGGGGGGAGGGGGAAGGAGAGAGGAGTGAGGAAAGAGGAGAGAGGGGAGAGGAGTGAGGAAAGAGAGGAGAAAGAGAGGAGAAAGAGGGAGATCTCTCATTTCTCACCCCTCTCCCCTCACTCCTCTCCCCTAGTAGGCGACCCGATTCGTCGCGAGCACGTGCGGTTTGTGCGCCGGGTCGGCCGGGTTGTGCACGACCGTGCTGATGGAGGCCGGCGCCACGCCGAGGCGCTGGAAGAAATCGAACGGCATGCCGAGAAAGTGAGCGAGGGCGGCCTTGATCGGGTCGGCGTGCATGACGACGGCGATCGTTTGTGGGCGGTGCGTGGGCTTGGCGTCCGGCTCGGTCGGCGGAACTTCGACGTCGGGGTGAGCGGCGGCGAGGG
>JBIIIA010000075.1:0-11129 GCA_044235195.1 Thermoflexales bacterium | reverse complement strand
GCGAAAACTCGACGTCGCCGCACAGGCTGCGCGCGTAGCTGACGAACTCGCCGACCTGCTCGACGCAGTCGTTGCGCGAGATCTTCAGTTTGTACTGCAGGTGAATGTCCGACGTGGCGAGAAACGCATGAATGCGCGGCTTCTTCGACCACTGCACCGCACCCCACGCCGCGTCGATGTCCTTCTTGTTGCAGCGCGCCAGCGAGGCGATCGTCGGCCCGGCGTCGGTGGCGCCGACCTCCTGGGCGATGCGGCTGACCGCGTCGAAGTCGCCGGGCGAGGCGATGGCGAAGCCGGCTTCGATCACGTCGACGCCGAGGCGGGCGAGCTGGCGGGCGATCTCGAGCTTCTCGGCCAGGTTGAGCGTGCAGCCCGGCGACTGCTCGCCGTCGCGCAGGGTCGTATCGAAGATGATGACGCGGTTGGAATCCATATGTATTTTCTCCGGACGGATGCTGACTATACGACGTTCGCGGGGCAACAAAAAAGCCCTCCGCGTGGGAGGGCTTTTTCTGCCGTTGCGAACTGCGGTGCCTTACCGCGTCGTCGTCCCATGCGAAGCTCGCCCGCTGCCCGTAAGCAGGAGCTCGTTCGTAAGGAGGCGAAGCGAAATGCGGCCGTTCATGACGTGCATAAGTTTATAGCGGAAAGCAGGGGGAATGTCAAGCGGCAACGCACGGACAGCTGCCATCTGACGCCGCTTTACTTTTGCAGTGACAGCCAGCGCTGCACGTCGACACGCGACAGTGGTCCGCCATGGCCGACGAAAAACCGCTCCACGCCGGCGTCGAGCAGCTTCTGAACACTGTGAAGCAGCGTACGTTTGTCGTTCTGGTGCGGAAGAAAGTACGGGTAGTTCGGTCGTGACGCCAGAAATGTGCCGCCCATGATTCCGCCGCGCAGCACATCACCGACGATGGCATCGCCGTTTGTGAAGAGCAGGGAAATCGAGCCGCTGGTGTGACCCGGCGTGTGCAGCAGCCGGGCATCCACGCCCCAGCGGCGTAGATCGGTGGATGAATCCAGGAGGATGTCGGCATCGAGGCTGGGAAATGGATGGTCCATCACGAATTTGACGATGACGGCTTCTGCGCCCAGCGTCTGCAGGGTTCCGTTGTCGCCTCGCTTGAGCATTTGGGCGTCGGCCTCGTGCACAGCGACGGGAACGCGCAACTGTTCACGCAGCCTGCGTGCGCTGCCTGCGTGATCGACGTGCGCATGAGTGAGCACGATCATCGACAGCTCTTCCGGCGAAATATTGTGCTGCTTCAGCGCACGTAGGATCCATCCGGCGCTGCTCTCGGCGCCGGTGTCCACCAGGATGGTCTTTTCGCCCCGCACGATGTAGACGTTGGCAACGACAAGATTGATTCGGGTAATCGCGCTGCTGGTGTTGGTGTGCATATGGTTCACCTGCGTGCAACTTCGGCCTCGCACTCTACTTCGCAAGGATTTCGCGCGCCATCGCCATCAGGCGGCGGCGGGCGGAGCGGCCGTCGGCGAAACCCCAGCTCGGCAGCAGCGCGTCGCTGCACACCGCGCCGGGCAGGCGCGCGTCGGCGCCCATGAACCACAGCGCGTCCGGCTTGTGGTCGCGCGCGTCTTCGAGCGACATGCGCCATTGCTCCTCGAGAGTCGTCTTCGTGAGGAAGGGCGGCGTGGGGAAGGTCATCACGCCGCGCGTGAGGTACTGCACCGGCAGGCCGGCGCGGCGCGGCTGTTCGACGCAGAAGTCCATCGTGGCCAGCCGATTCAGGCGGCGATCGTAGTAGGAATCGTACGTGCTCACCGCCCAGTGCGGCAATGCGGCGGCCAGCGCGCCGAGGTTGACGTTGCTCATCACCACGCCCGGCAGATTCTCGAGCTCGATGATGGACGCCAGTTCGCCGGCGTAGCCGCGGCCGCGGATCAGGCGTTCGCAGTGCTGCAGCGTGTCGATGCGGCGGGCGGTGGTGAAGTCGCGCCAGTGGCCGAGCGGGTACTGGCGCGATTCGAGGCGGAAGCGGCGCATGTCGGCGAAGAGCGGGCGGCCGTGGGCGGCGGCCCATGCGTCGTAGACCGGGATGCGGTGCGGGGCCTCGCCGTCGGCGAACTCGAGCTCGATGATCAGGCCGTCGCTCTGCGCGCCGAACAGGTCGACGAGCTCGCCGATGAGCAGGTCCATGCGCTCGCGCAGGCCGGGGCAGTCGAGGTCGTAGAGCATGACGTCGCCCTCTTCGAAGAAGCCGGGCCACGGGTAGGTGGCGCCGCCGGGCAGGGCGAGCGGGCCGCCGGGGAAGATCGTGGCGACGATGAGCAGGCGGGTGCGAATGCCGCGCGCGCGCGCGCCGGCCAGCGCGTGGTGGATCGGGGCGTTGTCCAGCGCGACGGCGCTGCACGTCGGATCCTGGTCGAGCCAGGGGAAGCGCGAGCGGTAGCCGGTGGTCAGCCACTTCGGGCACAGCACGAGCGAGTCGAAGCCGCCGGCGGCCATGTCGTCGAGCAACACGTCCCAGTCCGACGCGGTGTAGCGCTCAAGCGAGCCGTTGTGCGGGCAGGTGTAGTCCCAGAAGCCGATTTCCATGGGGCGGGATGATGCGCGGTGAGGTGGGAACTGGCAAATCGAGGTGCTGCTCAGCGCATGCCGCCCAGCGCGCGCGGCGTATTGCTGGTGAACCAATCCACGCCGGCGGCGGCGAGCGCCGGCATGCTGGCCTCGGCGGCCGGGTTGCCGACGTCGAGCGTCCACGCGTCGAGCATGATGCCGCGCTCGTGCAGAAAGGCCGCGGCGTTGAAGCCGTCGTTCAGCGCCTGCGCCAGCAGCGTGTGGCGCACGTAGAACGCGGCGACGCCCGGCACGAAATTGGCCAGCGTGGCGAAGCGGTCTTCGAGATAGTGCGCTGCGCTCCAGATCCGTCGCGTCGCGAGCGGGTGGTCGTCGAGATAGCCGTAGGCGCCGCGCCGGCGCGGGAAGCGGCCGGCGTCCGGTTCGCCCAGATCCAGCCAGCACTGAATGTCGAAGCCGAGCGCCAGGCGCGGCGCGAGCCGGCGCAGCCGCCGCAGCTGCCAGTCGGCGACGCTGCTGACGACGACGCGCTCGGCGATGGGTTCGATCAGGCGCAGCAGCCGCAGCAGCGGCTCGTCGTCGGCGAACGGCGTCGTATTTTTGTAATCGAGCTGCAGTCGCGCGCGGGCCGGGTGCGCGCGCAGCAGCGCGACGACGTCGCTCAGCAGCGGCACGCACTCCTGCGTCCCCCGAATGTTCAACGCGCGCGCCTGCGCCGAGCTGCAAGCGCCGACCGGGCCGCGGCCGTCGGTCTCGTGTTCGAGCTGCTCGTCGTGCACCAGCAGGTAGTCGTCGGCGGCCAGCGCGCGCACGTCGACTTCGATGAACGCGGCGTCGGCGTCGAGGCAGGCGGCGATGCCGGCCAGCGAATTGGGCGGGTGGGGCGCGCCGTCGAGCGCGGCTTTGTGGTGAACGAGGGTGGGCATGGGGTACGAAACCAGGATTCTTAGAATCCTGGTTTGGCAATGCGCAGCCGGTGCGTGATGCACGGCAGCGCGTCTTCGTCGTGGTGGCTCACCAGGATGATGCTCGTCGTCGCCGACAGGCGTTCGAAGAGCGCAGCCAGCTCGGCGCGGAAGCGCGCGTCGAGGCCGTCGAACACCTCGTCGAGGATCAGCAGCTGCGGCCGGTGCACCAGCGCGCGCGCCACGAGCACCTTGCGCGCCTGGCCGTACGACATGCGCTGCAGGCTGCGGTCGGCCAGCGCGCGCAGCCCGAGCTCGGCCAGCACCTCGTCGACGCGGGCTTCTTCTTCGGCGGACAGCCGGCTGAGCCAGCCGACGCTGGCGCTGAAGCCAGTGCCGACCACCTGGCGCGCCGTCAGGTCGTGGTGGTAACGCGCCTGCAGATCCTGCGAGACGTAGCCGATGCGGCGCTTGATCTGCCAGACGTCGGTGAAGTCGCGCTGGCCGAAGCGGTCGATGCGGCCGCCGGCCGCCGGCCACAGGTCGCCCATGATCAGCCGCAGCAGCGACGTCTTGCCGGCGCCGTTGTCGCCGAGCAGCATCCAGTGTTCGCTGCGGTTCATGCGCCACGTGACGTCGCGCAGCACCACGGTGGCGCCTTCGTCGAGGGCGACGGAGACGTTGTGCAGATCCAGCACGAAATCGTCGGCGGAATCGGCGGAATCGGCGCTCGGCGCGGGCGGCGGCGCGGGCGGCGGAGCGACGGGCGACGGCGCGCGGGTGGCGACGGCGTGCGAGCCGGGCATGATTTCGACGATGCGGCCGCCGTCGAGCGTCATGGCGTCGGAGATGATGCCGAGCAGCTCCTCGCGGCGGTGCGACGTCATCAGGATCTGTGCGCCGTCGTGGGCGGCGCGTTCGACCGTTTCGAGCAGCGAAAGGCGGGACGCGCGGTCGAGGCCGACGCCGATTTCGTCGCAGATCAGCACGCGCGGCTTGCGCACGAGCGCGCGCGCGATCAGCACGCGGCGCAGCTGGCCCTGCGAGAGCTTGTGGAAATCGGCATCCCACAGGTCGTCGATGCCGAGGGCGGTGAGCGTGGCGCGCACTTGTGCGAGCTGCTCGGGCTGCGGGTGGTGATAGATCAGGTCGCCGTCGAACAGGCCGGTGAAGGCGACCTGCCAGACCTTGAGCTGCCAGTCGGTGCGCATGTAGCGCGTCTGCTGTTCGGCGGAGACGAGGGCGATGTGCATGCGCACGCCGATGGGCGATTCGGTGGGTGCGCCGTCGAGGCAATAGCGGCGGGTGCCGCCGTTGACCGGGGCCGGCCAGATTTCGCCGCGCAGCAGGCGCAGGAATGTGCTCTTGCCGGCGCCGTTGGCGCCGAGGACGGCCCAGTGGCGGCCGGGGTCGAGCGACCAGGTGATGTCGTGGAGGATGCGGGCGCCGCCGAGTTCGACGTTGACGTGATCGAGCGCGACGAGGGGGTGCGTGGGCGTGCGGCGCGGCATGGGGGGAGTGGCGTCGGGCTACGCGCGCTTGGCTTGTTTGGCGGACTGCAGCGCGTCGCGCCAGGCGCGGTATTGGGCGACGGCTTCGATGAAGCCGAGGCGCGGGCTGCTGAGGACGGGGATCGGGCAATGCGGGCGCAGGTCGGCGGCGGCGGCCATCGATGCTTGCGCGAGGACGACGACGTCGTGCGTCGGGGCGACGGCGTCGATCACGCGCGCGATCTCATTCGCATAGGCAGTCGCGTCGCCGGCCTCCATGAGCGGCCAGGCGTCGCGGCAGTAGAACTCGTCGATCTGGACGGCGCGGCCGGCGACCTTCGCCTCGGCGGCGAGCAGCTCGCGCGTCGGCTCGATCGTGCTGGGCAGCGTGGCGAGCAGGGCGATGCGATCGCCCTGCGCCACGGCGCGCTTCGCCATCGGGCGATCGACGCGCAGCACCGGAAACGGGTAGCGCCTGCTCTGCTCTTCGGCGATCGCACCGATCGTCGAGCACGTGCACAGCACGAACTCGAACTGCCTGCCGAGCGTGGCGTAGATGTCCGCCACGCGATGCGTCAGGCGTGCCTCGGTGCGGCCGCCGATCTGCGCCGTGCGCAGGATGTCGTCTGCGACGAGATGCCGCACTTCGAGATCCGGCGCCAGCTCTTTGCGCAGCTCCTCGAACACGGCGATGTTGGATTCGGCGGTGTGGAGGAGAGTGAGCATGGAAATGCGATTACGCTCCGCCGGCGCCCGGCTTGACCTCGCGCGGGTTCAGCCACGGCATCATGCGGCGCAGTTCGACGCCGACCTGCTCGATCGGGTGTTCGATGTCGCGCTGGCGCATTTCGTTGAAGTGGACGCGGTTCTCGACCTTGTTCTCGGCGATCCAGCGCTTGGCGAACTTGCCGTTCTGGATTTCCTTGAGGACCTTGCGCATTTCCACCTTGGTCTTGTCGGTGATGATGCGCGGGCCGGTCACGTAGTCGCCCCACTCGGCGGTGTCGCTGACGCTGTAGCGCATGTAGTTCAGGCCGCCCTGATACATGAGGTCGACGATCAGCTTGAGCTCGTGCATGCACTCGAAGTAGGCCATTTCGGGCGCATAGCCGGCCTCGACGAGCGTTTCGAAGGCGGCCTTGACGAGGTGCGAGGTGCCGCCGCACAGCACGACCTGCTCGCCGAAGAGGTCGGTCTCGGTTTCCTCCTTGAAGGAAGTCTCGATGACGCCGGCGCGCGTGCCGCCGATGCCCTTGGCGTAGGCGAGGGCGAGGGCGTGTGCGTTGCCGCTGGCGTCCTGGTGCACGGCGATGAGGCACGGCGTGCCGCCGCCGTCCTGGTACGTGCCGCGCACGCGGTGGCCCGGGGCCTTCGGCGCGACCATCGTCACGTCGACGTTCTTGGGCGCCTTGATCTGCTTGAAGTGAATATTGAAGCCGTGCGCGAACATCAGCATCTTGCCCTTCTTGAGGACGGGCTTGATCTGCTCGGCGTACACCTGCGCGGCCGGCACGTCGGGCACCAGCAGCATGATCATGTCCGCGGCCTTGGCGGCGTCGCGGATGTTGAGCACTTTCAGGCCGGCGTTGGTCGCCTTCTCGATGCTGCGGCTGCCCTCGGGCAGGCCCACGATCACATTCACGCCGCTGTCCTTGAGGTTGAGCGCGTGAGCGTGGCCCTGCGAGCCGAAGCCGATGACGGCCACGGTCTTATTCTTGAGCAGTTCGAGGTTTGCGTCGTTGTCGTAGAAAACTTTTGCCATAGGATCGGTTCCCGTGGGGACGGTTCCGGTGTGAATTCCGTTGCTAAAACGGCCCTAGAGAATAACACTTTCCGTGAAATTCGTCGGGCCGTCGAAAAATTCGTCGTTTCAGCCGCGGCGCATGGCGATGCGGCCGGTGCGCACCACTTCGAGGATGCCGTAGTCCGTCAGCACCGCCAGCACCGAATCGACCTTCGTCTCTTCGCCGGTGACCTCGACCATCATCGAATCGCGCGCCACATCGACGACGCGGCTCTGGAACATGTCGGCGATCTGCTTGATCTCGCCGCGCTTGGTGGCGTCGCTCACGCCGACCTTGATCAGCGCCAGTTCGCGCATGACCGTCGGCTGCGCCGACAGGTCGTGCACTTCGATGACATTGACCAGCTTGTGCAGGTTGCGCTCGACGAGCGCGGCGTTGGTCTTGCTGGCGTCGATGACGATCGTCATGCGGGAAACCGTGGGATCCTCGGTTTCGCCGACGGCCAGGCTGTGAATGTTGAAGTTGCGGCGGCGCATCAGGCTGGCGACGCGGTTCAGCACGCCGGGCTTGTTCTCCACCAGTGCCACCAAAGTATGCGTGGTGGCGTTCGCACGGGCTTCAATTTTGTCGATCAACATGGGGGTATCTCACTAGCGTGCCACCGCATCCATGCCGCCGCCGAGGGCTGCGGGCTGGATCGGCCGGCGCGTCATTTCATCGAGGCTCTTGCCGGGTTGAATCATCGGGAAGACGTTGGTTTCCTGTTCGACGGAGAACTCGATCAGGTACGGGCCCTTGTGCGCGCGGGCGGCTTCGACGGCTTCGCGCGCTTCCTGCAGCGTGCGGGCGCGGCGGCCGGGGATGCCGTAGGCGGCGGCGAGCGCGACGAAGTCCGGCGACCACATATTCACCGAGCTGTAGCGCCTGTCGTGCATTAGCTCCTGCCACTGGCGCACCATGCCGAGGAAGTTGTTGTTCACGATGGCGATCTTCACATCGAGCTCCTCCTGCGCCACAGTGGCCAGTTCGGGGATGCTCATCTGGAAGCCGCCGTCGCCGGCGATGGCCCACACTTCGTCCTGCGGCCGGCCGAACTTGGCGCCGATGGCCGCCGGCAGGGCGAAGCCCATGGTGCCCAGGCCGCCGCTGGTGATCAGCTGATTGCGGCGCTTGTGCTGGAAATACTGCGTCTGCCACATCTGGTGCTGGCCGACGTCGGTGCACACGGTGACATCGCCGCCGGTCACGTCGTAAATGGTGCGGATGACCTGCGGCGCCAGCAGCATGTTCTGCGGCAGTTCGACCTTCAGGATGTCGTGCGACTGCGTGTCGCTGCGCCATTCGTTGATCTGCGCCACCCAGTGCCCGTACGAGCGCTGCTCGACCATCCCGGTCAGCGGGGGCAGGATCTCCTTGAGGCTGGCGACGATGCCGACGTCGGCGGGCACGTTCTTGTTGATTTCGGCGGCGTCGATGTCGACGTGAATGACGCGCGCGTTTTTGGCGTAGGTCTTCAGGTTGCCGGTGACGCGGTCGTCGAAGCGCATGCCCATGGCGATCAGCAGGTCGGCGCCGGCGATGGCCTGGTTGACGTACGCTTCACCGTGCATGCCCATCATGCGCAGGTTGAGCGGGTGGTCTTCGCTCAGCACGCCGATGCCCAGCAGGGTGGTGGCGACGGGGATGCCGGACTTTTCGACGAACGCCTTGAATTCCTCATGGGCGTTGGCATGCTTGATGCCCTGGCCGGCGAGGATGATCGGCTTGCGGGCGCCCTCGATCAGTGCGCGCGCCTGCGCCAGCTTCTCGGGGATGTTCTGCTGTTCCTGCGGCTTGCTGGCTTTGTAGCCGCGCAGCTGCACCGACGTGATCGGCGTGTATTCGATGCTCTTCTGCTGTACGTCTTTGCAGATGTCGACGAGCACCGGGCCCGGGCGGCCGCTGCGGGCGATGTGGAACGCCTCGGCCAGCGTCTGCGCCAGCTCGTTGATGTCGGTGACGAGAAAATTGTGCTTGGTGATCGGCAGCGTGATGCCGCAGATGTCCGTTTCCTGGAAGGCGTCGCTGCCGACGAGATGCGAGGCCACCTGGCCGGTGATGGCGACGATCGCGGAGGAGTCCATCATGGCGTTGGCCAGGCCGGTGACGAGGTTGGTCGCCCCGGGGCCGGAGGTGGCCATGCACACGCCGACCTTGCCGGTGGCGCGGAAGTATGAATCGGCGGACAGCGCGGCATTTTCCTCGTGGCGCACCAGCACGTGCTTGATGCGGTCATGGTAATCGTAGAGCGCATCGTAGGCCGGCAGGATCGCGCCGCCGGGATAGCCGAATACCGTCGTCGATCCCTGCTGGATCAACGTTTCCCAGATGATCTGGGCGCCTGTCAGTTTCATTTCTCCTCCAGAATTGCTGCAGAACTCCTGCCAAAAAAAAGGCCCTCCACTTCGGGAGGGCCAGCTTTGGTTGCCTTCGCTTGCGACTACTTTGTCCGCAGCGCCATCCCATGCGATCGTTGCTCCCAGCCTACAAGGACGAGGAGCGCCGAAATAAGGACGACTACTACGAGCACAATATTCAAGCCGCGCTTTTATACCGGATGCGCGGGAATGTGTCAAGGGGAGAGGGGAGAGGGGGCATCCGCCGTTTGGGGCGAAATTTCGCCGTCGCCTACGCCTCACCCCCTGACCCCCTCTCCCCCTCGATTTCGCTTACATGTTTGACGAGCGAGTGACGGATAAGCACGCGAAATCTCGGCGGAGAGGGGGCAAACGCCGCCACGCTCCCCCTCTTCGCCGAAATTTCGCGCGCTTGCTCGAGCGTCGATTCGCGACGAGCTGCGCGAAATTGAGGGGGAGAGGGGGTCAGGGGGTGAGGCGTCCGTGATATACTTTGTCCGCTTCCGGCCCCCATCGTCTAGTGGACTAGGACGCGGCCCTTTCAAGGCCAAAACACGGGTTCGAATCCCGTTGGGGGCACTAGAAAAACCCTCTTCAACGATGTTGAAGAGGGTTTTTCGTTACGGCGAGCGCGTGCCGTCGGACAGGATGGTCTCCTGGAGCAGCGCCTCACGCAGCAGCCGTTCGTCGTAGACGGCGGCGCGCAGGGAGGCCTGGGACAGCAGCATGCGCTGCACCTTGGCCCCACTGAGGTTCGCTTCCCGAAAAAGTGCACGGCTGCACGCAGCCTCGCGCAGGTCCGCGCCCATGAGGAACGCGCCGCTGAAATTGGCTTCGCGCAGCGCCGCGTGGCGCAGATTGGCGTCGAGGAAGCTGGCCTTGAGCAGATGAGCACCGACGAGGCTGACGCCGTCGGCGCGGACGCGGTCGAGGTTGGCGTCGTTGAGCTCGGCGCCGTCGAGCTCGGCTGCGGTGAGATCGGCGTCGGTGAGCTGCGCGCCCTGCATGCGCGCGCCCTGCAGCTTCGTGTGGGAGAGATCGCCGGCGCTGAGATCGGCGTTGCGAAAGCGCGCGCGCGGGGCGCTGGCGCCGCGCAGCTGCACGCCCGGCATGTCCGCGTCCGTGAAGGCGGCGCCGGCGAGATCGGCCAGCAGCAGGCGCACGCCCATCATGCGGGCGCGCTCGAACGTGGCTTCGGCGGCGTGAATGCCGGACAGATCGGCCCCTTCGAGCGACGCATCGGTCAAGTCCGCGGCGGCGAGAAATGCGCCGTTCAGCTGCGCCCCCGACAAATCCGCGCCAACGAGATCGGCGCACGTGAAATTCAGCCCGCGCAGGTCGAGCCCGCGCAGATCGACCCCGGACAGCCGCGCGCCCATCTTCGCGCCGGCGGGGAAGACGGCGAGCACCCGGATCAGTTCGGAACGGGACAAATCAGGCATGGGGGGAATGGTAACGCCCAAAAAATTCACCACAAGAGTCCTAATCCGATTCCCACAATTTGTGCTACTGTGATACGTGCGTTCGCCCACTCAATGTTCGGAAATTCGACTATGTACGTAGCATCTCGTTTCCACACGACCACACTTCGCATTGCATGCGCCGCCATCCTGACTCTGGTCAGCCTGCACTGGAACAGCTCCACACCGACGCGCGCAGCAACTGCCGCGCCGGTGCCGTGCGCGCTGCAGGTGACGAACACGAACGACTCCGGCGCCGGCTCGCTGCGCGCACAGATCGCCGCGGTGGCGGCGATCAGCCCATCGACCAGCATCTGCTTCAGCTCCCTGTTCAACACGCCGCAGACCATCACGCTGTCCAGCACGCTGCTGCTCGATCGAAACGTCGACATAGCCGCGCCGAGCGGCAAGAGCGTGACGATCAGCGGCAACGACGCCGTGCGCGTGATGACCGTCGTTTCCGACGTGACGCTGAGCGGCGTCAATATCGTCGACGGCTACGTCAACGGCGGGAGCGGCGCCGGCATTTCCAACACCGGACGCCTGACGCTACAGTTCGTCGAGGTGCGCAACAACGCCATGATGAAC
>JBIIIA010000074.1:0-11141 GCA_044235195.1 Thermoflexales bacterium | reverse complement strand
CGCGGCCTCGCGTTCGCAGACGACGCTGGCGAACGCGCTGGCGTGGATGCGCAAGATGCGCGAGTCGGGCGAACTGTGAAACGTAGAGTCAATCCGTAAATTCCGGCTGAGTCGCCATGCCCCGGCTGAAGGCCGGGGCATGGCGACTCAGCCCCGAATATACGGATGAGCACTCAGAGCAGCGCTTCGATTTCGTCGCGGGTGGGCACGGCCGCCTGCGCGCCGAGGCGCGTGACGGTGATGGCGGCGGCGGCGTTGGCGAATCGCGCGGCGTCGAGCGGCGGGCGGCCTTCGAGCAGCGCGACGGCGAACGCGCCGCAGAACGTATCGCCGGCGGCGGTGGTGTCGACGGCAGCGACGGGGAAGCTGGGGACGAGCGCCGCGGTGCCGTCGCTCGTGGCGACGAACGCGCCTTTTTCGCCGAGCGTGATGATGACGTTGCGCGCGCCACGCTGCAGCAGCGCCGCTGCGGCGCGGCGCACGTTGTCGTCGGTGTCGACGTCGAAACCGAGCACGAAGGCGGCCTCGGTCTCGTTCACCACGAAGAAATCGAGCAGGGCGAGGAATTCATCGCTGATCGGCCGTGGCGGTGCGAGGTTGAGCATGACCGGGATGCCGGCGGCGCGGGCGCGGCGGGCGGCGGCCAGGCCGGTTTCGACCGGCACTTCGTACTGCAGCACGAGCAGATCGGCGGCGTCGATGACGGCCGCGGCGCGCTCGACGTGTGCGGGCGTCAGCCGATAGTTGGCGCCGGGGGCGACCGAGATGTAATTGCGGCCGTGTTCGCCGATCATGATCAGCGCGGTGCCGGTGGCCACGCCGGGCTCCACGAAGACGTGCGCCACGTCGGCCCCGGCGGCGCGCATGTTGTCGATGACCTGCGCGCCGTACGCGTCGTCGCCGACGCATGAGACGAAGGCCACGCGCGTCGGCGGGTGCGTGCGCCCGGCGAGTGCGGCGGCGTACGCCTGATTCGCGCCCTTGCCGCCGAACATCTGGCGGAAGTCGGCGTCGGTGACGCTCTCGCCGACGCGCGGCAGGCGATCCATTTTCATGATCAGGTCGACATTGGCGCTGCCGACGACGGCGATGTGTTTGGTCATGGTTATTCCCACACTTCCTCGAGAGAGGCGAGCAGCTTCGCGCGCGCAGCGCGGTATTCGTTCGGTTTGAGTTTGCCCTCGCCGAAATCGTCGTCGAGGGCGGCGACGCGTCGCAGCAGGCGCTGGCGGGCCTGCTGCGGCGTGAGCATTTCGTCGCGCAGCCGGCGGACGCGCGTGAGCACATAGAACAGGATGCCGATGGTCAACGCCAGGCCGATGAGCGCAACGCCGACGGCGGCTGTGTCGCTGCCGGGGCGGAATGAGCCGAGCGGCTGGCCAGCGAGATCGAACACGAGCGCATCGCCGGTCGGCGCCGCGCCGGAATAGACGCGCACCTTGACCGAGTCTGCGTCGCGCGTGCCCTCGTCCTTGAGTTGAGGAGACGATGCACGCAGCGGCGTGCCGGGGAACCCCTCGGTTTCGGGCAGGAAGACATTCCAGCGATCGACGGGATAGAACATGCGACGCTGAATCGATGCGCCGTCGCGGTAGGGCAGCTCGTAGATCAGCGTGATGCGCTGGGCCGGCGAGCCGGGGCCGACGACGTCGGTGTCGAAGATGACGTCGCCGTCCTGCACGAAGCGCTTGCCGAAGCCGAGCCCGTCGAAGCGGAGATTCTGCGCGTCCTTCGGTACGCCGATGCGCAGCGTGCGGCCGTCTTCACCGACGAACGCGCGCTCACCGGTATGCGAGAACTCATAGATCTCGACCATCGTCAGTTCCCCTTCGGCGAGGTTCTGCACGGCGAAGAGGACATTGGCGATCCGGATGCCGCCGGCATCCGGCGTGGTTTCGTAGTAGGGCAGCACGTCGGTGACCATGGCTGTGGCCGTGAGCAGCTGCGTCGGCGCGCCATAGAAGCGGCCGCCAGCGTAGTCGAGCTCCGCCTGATAGAAATAGTCGGAGCGCTGCGGCAGGCCGGTGAACGTGACGACGCCGGCGGCGTCCAGTGCCGCAGTTCGCGAGAATACTTCGCCATTCATGTCGAGTGCGCGCAGGATGACCGGCGCGGCGGCGGCGGCCGAACCATTCGGCGTGCCATTGACGCCGCGCAGCACCAGCGTGCCGGCGCCGTCGATTTTGGCAAGTCGGAGCGCAGCCGGGTCGGCGTGGACGTACGCGAGGGCGCGCACGGCGGCAGCGACTTGGAAGCGCTGCGCCTCGGTGAGGTCGACTTTCGCGTGTGGCTCGCCCTGAATCATGCGGCCGGCGATCTCGAGCAGCGACGTATCGGCGAGCCGACGGCCGTCGGTGAAGTCGGGTCCTGCGGTGGAAGGCTTGCCGCTCTGCCCGTGGCACGACGCGCACTGCGCAGCGTAGAGCGCGCGGCCGGCGTCGAGCTCGGCCGTCGGCACGCCGAGCGACCAGACGTACGCCTGCACGTCCCAGCGCGCCTGGGCATCGAGCGAGCCGTTGAAGCCGGGCATCAGGTTCTGGATGCGGCCGATGGTGATGGTGGTGTGCCAGTCGCTCGGCTTGACCGAGCGGGCGCGTGCGGGATTGACGAGGTTGGCGACGACGCGGCCCTGCTGGCGAATCTGTTCGGCGCGCGAGCCGTCGCCGGCGCCGCCGATGCCGTGGCAGGCGACGCACTTCTGGGCGTAGATGTCGGCGCCGCGTTCGGCCGACGGCGGCAGGAGCGGATATGCCTCGCCGTCGGCCGGCGGCGTCGGGATGACGGCGGGCACATCGAGGTCGATCGAGCGGATGCGCGATTCGGTGGCGGTGGAGCACGCGGCGAGCAGCGAGACGAGCGCAGCGGCGGCGAGCAGGGGGAGAAGAGAGAGACGCTTCATGCCTGCACCTTCGCGCCGCACTGCGGGCAGAATTTGTCGTCCTGGCGCAGCACGGCGGCGCAGCCGGCGCAGGCGCGCGTCGAGCGTGCGCGCAGTCGGGCCACCTGATTTTCGATTTCACGGTGCACGTCGCGCGCCGAGTGATCGGCTCGTATCGCGTCGATGCGGCGCAGCAGATCAGCGCCGGACTCGAGCAGCTGCGTGCGCAGCGCTGTGTAATCGTCGTCGGCGACTTTGCCGGTGCGGTGATCGAAGTCGAGTTCGCGGATATTGCGGACGACCGCGGCGCGTTCCGCTTCGAGCGCTTCGAGTGCGGTGGGCGGCTCGACGGCCGGGCGTGGCCGATCGAGCAGTGGAACGGCGACCACGGCGCCGAACAGCAGTGCGAGCGCGATGCCCAGGATCAGGGTGCTGATTTCGAAAGGGATGTTCATTTCGCGAGGACGGTCTCGATGCGCTGCGAGAGCGCCGATTCATTCGTGCCGCCGATGATGACGTCCGCCACCATGCCGTTGCGATCGATGATGAACGTTTCGGGCGCGGCGGTGATGCGATAGGCCGTGCTGATCTTCTGCTGAATATCGAGGCCGTTGGCGTAGGTGATGGCATAGCGCGCCAGATAGCGATACGCCTCGGCCTCGGTATCGAGGTAGTCGACGCCGAGGAAGACCACGTCGCGCGTGCGGTACTTTTCGTACACGCGCTGCAAATCTTCGGCTTCGACGTGGCACTCCGGGCACCACGAGCCCCAGAAGTTGATCACGACGACCTTGCCGCGCAGGTCGGAGAGCCGCACGGTTTCCGGCAGATCGGCGCGGTAGCCTTCGTAGAGCGTGAGCGAAAAATCGGGCGCGGTCGAGCCGACCGTCGGTCGATTGCCTTTCTGGCCGGCGAGGTTCAGCGCCACGATCATGAGGCCGATGAGTGCGCCGAGGACGACGGCGGCGATGCCGAACCGCACGATGCGAGAGGCGTTCATAGGCCGGCCTGCACTTCCTCTTCGATCCGCCGCGCGTAGGGATCGTTCGACGTCGCCACGGCGGCGGCGGCCGGAGTGGATTTGGCGCGTGCCGACAAGCGCTGGACCACGACGATGCCGCCGCCGATCAGCATGAGGGCGGCGCCGATCGGTGCGAGCCACAGGATCAGCGTGTTGCCTGCTTTGGGCGGCTCCTGCAGCACGGTCGTGCCGAAGCGATCCTGGAAGTAATTCACCACTTCCTGCGTGGACTTGCCGGCGTCGAGCTGTGCGCGAATTTCTCCTTTCCACTGCAGACAGGTTTCGGTCGGGCAGTCGGCGAGGTTGCGACCGGCGCAGGTCGGGCAATTGAGCATCTTCGCCACGCTGCGCACGTCGTCATCCATTTCGGGGGAGACGCTTTGTGCGAGCGACGGCGCGGTGCGCAGGCCAGCCGAGGCGACGAGAAAGAAGAAGGCGGCGATCAGAAATTTCTTCATGCAGCGGCTCCGGCGGCGGCGGGCTGTTCAGCGCGGCGTGCGCTGCGGGCGGTCTCCCAGTTCCAGAAACTGACGATGAAGCCGAGCACCATGACGATGCTGCCGACCCAGATCCAGTTGATGAACGGGTTGATATAAACGTGGAAGGAAGCCTGTGCCCCGCCGCGGTCCCAGCCGCCGAGCAGCACGTAGACCTCTTCGTTGAACGAGCCGGTGACGTCGGCGATGGTGGCGGTGTGCTGCTGCACCGGGTAGAAATCGCGATGCGGGAAGACGCCGCCGAGCGTGCGGCCGTCCGTGGTTTTCACGAGGATGGCGGCTTGCGTGGTCTGGCAGTCGTCGAATTCACAGGCGACCGGAGCGATGCCGCGATAGGTGAAGGTGTACTCGCCGACGGTGAACGTTTCGTTCAGGTTCACGCTGCGGATGTGGTCGAAGCCGTAAAAGCCTTTGCCGAGAGCGCCGATGGCCATGAGCACCACACCGAGGTGAACGAAGTAGCCGCCGTAGCGGCGCTGGTTGCGCTGAAACAGCCGCAGCATGGCGAGCGGTGCGCTTTCGTCCATCGAGCGCATGCGCGCGCGCGTGCCGCGCACATATTCGAGCAGCGTCTGTGCCAGCGTATAGACGCACAGGAACATGCCGACGAGCGGGAGAAGCTGCGTGCGGCCGGCGGCGACGAACAACGCCACGCCCACGAGTGCCACGGCGAGCGGAACCAGCGCCATGCGGCCGACGGCGCGGGCGCTGGCGCGCGCCCACGCCATGAGCGGCGCCACGCCCATCAGCACCACGAGGATCATCATCTGCGGCCCGGCGACCTGATCGAAGAACGGCGGGCCGACGGTGATCTTCGTTCCGCCGATGCCCTCGGAGACGATTGGGAAGACAGTGCCGACGAAGACCGTGAACGCGGTCGAAACGAATAGCACGTTCTGCAGCAGGAAGATGCCTTCGCGCGAAAATGCGGCGTCGAGCGCGTTGTCACTCTTCAGCGATTCGAGGCGCGTCAGCCACAGCGCCGTCGAGGCGATCAGCATCACCGCCATGGCTCCCATGAACCACGGGCCGATGTCCGAGGCGGCGAACGCGTGAACGCTGGTGAGCAGGCCGCTGCGGATGAACGCGGTGCCGAAGAACATGCTGGCGAACGTGACCAGCATGAGGAACACGTTCCAGTTTTTGAACATGCCGCGCTTTTCCTGAATCATCTGCGAATGCAGGAATGCGGTGCACAGCAGCCACGTGATGAACGGCATGTTCTCGCTCGGGTCCCAGCCCCAGTAGCCGCCCCATCCGAGCACGTCGTGCGCCCAGCGTCCGCCGAGCACCAGCCCGACGGTGAGGAGCACCCAGCCGACGAGCGTCCACCGGCGCGAGGCGATCAGCCACGTGCTGTCGGTGCGGCGCGTGATGAGCGAAGCGATGCAGAACGCGAACGACGGCAGCAGGCCGGTGTAGCCCGCGTAGAGCATCGGCGGGTGGATGATCATGCCCGGGTGGCGCAGCAGCGGATTGAGGCCGCGGCCGTCGGCGGCGGGAAAATCGAGGCGCACGAATGCGTTGGCCAGAAATAATTCGAGGCCGATGAAGAACGCGAGCACGAGCGCGTTCACCATCGTGACGTACGGCAGCAGCGGCTTTTCAGCGCGCCAGCTGCGCAGCATGACCGTGGCCACGAACAGGCTCATGATCAGGCACCAGAAGAGGATCGACCCGGCCTGCGAACCCCACAGCGCGGTGAAGCGGAAGATCATCGGCGTGGCGTTGCTCGACACTTCGGCGACGTATTTGACGCCGAAGTCGTGCGTGAACAGCGCGTACCACAGGCCGAGACAGCCGAGCAGCACGAGCGGAAAGGTGAGGACGGCGGCGTAGCGAGCGCTTTGAACGAGGCGGTCGTCGTTGCGAGAGGCTCCGAGGACGGAGACGATGGCGGCATATACGCAGAAGATCAGCGCAAGCCACACGGCGAGGTGCCCGAGATCAGTTAGCATAGCGTCGCGCAGAATATAGCACGTCGAGAATTTTCGGCGTTGTCTTCGAAGAAAAACGATGCGACCTTTAATCCTCATTACCAACGACGACGGTGTGCGTTCACCCGGGCTGCATGCGCTGGCGGAATGCGTGCTCGATTTCGCCGACGTGGTGATCGCTGCGCCGTTCGACCAGCAGACGAGCATGAGCCGTGCCAAACGCCGTCCGGCGGGCGGCGGTGTGATTCACACATTCGCGTTCGACATCGGTGGGCGCAGCGTGGCAGCGCACGGCGTAGTCGGGACGCCGTCGCTGTCGGTGCTGCACGGCATTCTCGAAATCGCGCCGCGGCGGCCCGACCTGTGTCTGAGCGGCATCAACTACGGCGAGAACATCGGCTATGCGCTGAGCACCGGCGGCACGGTCGGCGCGGCGATGGAGGCCGGCGCGTTCGGCGTGCCGGCGATCGCGGCGTCGCTCGAGACGCCGATGTCGCTGAATCACAGCGATGAATATCCGCCGTTGAACTGGGGGCCGACGCAGCGCGTGGTGCGCACGCTGGCGCTCGACGTGCTCGAGCGGGGCATGCCGGCGGACGTCGGCGTGTACAACGTGAACGTGCCGTCGGACGCCGACGAATCGACGCCGATGCGCTGGACGCGGCAGAGCGCGCGGAACTATTACCAATGGTCGTCGACCGGGCCGCGCGACTGGACGCAGCCGCACGGACTGCGCGTGGTGAAGACGACCGATGGCTGCGAGCCCGATTCCGACGTGCACGCGCTGGCGGTCGACCGCGTGATTTCGGTGACGCCGCTGGTGCGCGAACTGACGGCGTTGGATTCGTGGGCGTCGCGCGCAGTAGGCCGGTAGTTACGAGATGCTCGTCATCGCCTCGTCGGCGGAGGCCCCGCCGAGGCGGCGGTAGGCGTACAGGTACAGGTCGCGCGCGATGGCAGTCGTCGGGGCGGCGAGGATGACGCCGGGCAGGCCGAACAGCGATGCGCCGGCCAGCAGCGTCACGGTGAGAACGACCGGGTGCACGCCGACCGCGTCACCGATGATGCGCGGCACGAGGACGTTGTTCTCGATCTGCTGAATCACGATGTAAATCACTGCAACGACGACGGCCGAAGCCGGGCCGCCGAGCGCGGCGGCGACGATCACGCCGGGGATCATGCCCAGCAGCGCGCCGACCATCGGCACGAGTTCGCAGATGCCGGCCCAGATCGCAAGAATCAGAATGTAGTCGATGTCGATGCCGGGGACGAGGTCGGCGATCCCGAGCGTGATGCCGACCGCGACGCCGATGATGATGCCGAGCGTGAGCTGCCCGCGCAGGTAGGCGCTCAGCGACCGATCGAAGATGCGCACCATGTGCCAGACGTCCGCGCGCACCGAAAAATTCAGCATGCGATTGACGAAGGCCAGCATGCGGCGCTGTTCGTTGAGCAGATAGAACACCCACACCGGCAGAATCAGCAGACCGACGACGAAGCCGATCACGCCGAGGATCTGCGTGATGCGATCGAGCAGGAAGGTCAGCCCGTTGCGCAGCAGTGTCGAGGCGTTGGCCTGCGCCGACGCCAGCGCCGACGCGATGCCCTGTTCGATCAATGGCTCGAGTGCGTCCGGCGTAACTTCGTGGTAACTCTGGACGAGCTGCTGCAGCCAGATGCGCACGGCGTCGACGCTCGGCGCGTTCTGCACCAGGCGCTGCGCCTGGCCGACGAGCGCCGGCACGATGAAAATCACCATCAGCACGATCACAGTGATGACGGCCAGATAGACTAGCGCGACCGCCGTCCAGCGCGGAATGTGTGCGGCCAGCCGATTCACCGATGGCGCGAGCAGATAGGCCACGATCAGCCCGATGACGAATGGCGTCATGGCGCGTCCGGCGCTTGCGAGAAGTGCGACGACGACTACGACGGCGGTGATCGCCAGCGCGATCTGCGCCAATCTGCGCGGCGCGATGTTCATCAGCGATTCGGGCATGGCGAAATTATGCCGCGTTGCGCGGGACGACGACATGCAGCAGGATGCCGGCCGCCAGGCGCAGGCCGGCGGAGACGGCGAACAGTGGGAAGAAGCCGACAGCGTCGACGACGGCGCCGCCGATGGCCGGCCCGACCGCGGCGAACAGCGAGATCGCGAACATGTGCAGCGCGATGTAGTTCGCGCGGCCGTCCTCCGGCGTGATGCGCAGCTGCGTGTTGAAGCTGCACAGCTCGTGGCCCGACCACAGCGTGCCGGCCAGAAATACGATCGGCAGGCCCATGACGGGCGTCGTGGCGAACAGCCAAAGGAACGGCACGAGGCTGGTGAGCGGGCGCAGGAAGCGCATGATCGTCAGCTCGCCGAAGCGCGGCACGATGTATGTGCCGTACACGCGCTGCATCACGATGTTGGTCGCCAGCTCGGCGGTCACCATCAGGCCGACCGCTGCCGCGCCGAAGCCGAGTTCGCGGATCTGATACACCTGAATGAACGGCCCGCCGATGCCGACGGCCAGCGCAAGCACGCAGTCGCAGATCAGGATGCGCGTCCATGTGGGATTGCTCGTGAGCATGCTGCGCACGTTGCGTGCGATGCGGGTGACGTCGATGCTCGTGCGTGCGGGCGTCGGTTCGCTCTGAATCGGTGTGCGCTCGTCGAACGGAATGCTGGAGAACGCCCACTGGGCCGCCATGCCGACGATGCCGGAAATGACGAAAATTACCTGGAAGCCGCCGGGCTCACCGACCAGCGAAATGATCCACGCGGCGAGTGCCGTGCCGGCGATCGTCGCCAGGCCGCCGCCGAAGTTTCGCATCGACAAATAGCTGGCGCGAATTTCCGTCGGCACCAGCCGGCCGACGAACGCCGTCCACGGGGCCTGCAGCCAGGCGTACATGAACATGCGGGCGGCGAAGATGGTGATGGCGATGCCGACCACGGCCGGTCCGAGCGGCAGGAACGGCAGCAGCGCCAGCACGAACCAAAAGATCCGCGCCACGAGCGACGGAATCAGAATGTTGGCGCGATAGCGACCGGTGCGTTCGGCGATCGCTGCGCCGGGCAGCGGCGCGATGGCGCTCACGATCTGCGTGATGGTGGCGAGAAATCCGATCTGGGTGTTGCTCGCGTTCAGCGAGACGAGGAAGAGGTTGACGTAGTTGGCGGAGGACGATTCCGAGAAAAGTGCGAAGACCGCGTCCCAGTAGAAAAACGTCAAGCCGCGGCGGGTCCGCGGCGCGATGTCTTTTTCATCCGCATAGTCGAAGCCGAAGAGTCGGCGCAATGTGTTGTTCATGGTGTCGTGGGCCAGCGATCGCCGTTCGGGGAAACCCAGGCGGGCGCATCCGGCCATCGATGATGCTGGTCGAAGAAGATCGTGCCGGTCAGTCCCTCGTAGCGAATGCGGCGCAGCGACTGCGCCACGCCGGCGCGGCCGGGTGCGCCGTGCTGCGCCGCGGCGTCGTGGGCGGCGGCGATCGCCAGCGCCGCGGCGTCGTACGCGGCGACCGAGCGGGCGGTCGGCGGCGGGCCGAGAGACAGCGCGGTGAAATCGGCGAGCGCGGCGGCGGCGGCGCTGCCCGGCTGCGGATCGGGCGCGGCGGCGATCGCGCAGTCGATGCACGGCACGGCGCGCACGGCCTGCGGGCTCGGCCCGACGCGAAACACGAGCGGATCCTCGGGCAGCAGCGCCGATGGGATGCCGGCGGCGATCACGGGCAGCCCGGCCTCGGTGTACGTGCGCAGCGCCGCCAGCGTGGCGTCGAGGCGCAGGTGTCCGATCACGGCGACGACCTGCGGATCGAGCGCGACGCTGCGAGCGACGCGCGCGGCGGTGCGCGGATTGCCATCGTCGTTGTAGGCGACGAACTCGATCTGCACGGCGGCGTTCGCGTGCGCGGCGAGTGCATGGCGCACCGCCAGGCGCAGGGCCGGGAACGCGTCGTAGCCGAGCCGGCGATCGCGGCCTTCGAAGGGAGCGACGAGTGCGATGCGATACACACGGGGCGGCCGCGGTGCACACGCTGCGCATAGCACGAGCGCGGCGAGCGCAGTCAGCGTTCGAAGCAAAGCGCTGCGCGTCATGGCCGTGCCTCCGCCGTGTTCACCGCGCCGTCGGCTTCGTTCGTCGTGCCGTGCAGTTCCACGTGCCCGGTCACCTGCATATCGCGCAGGCGGTACCAGGTGACGGCGAGGCGATACGGTTCGTTCTGTGCGAGAGGCCGGCGTGGATCGGCGACGTACACGCAGCGGCTGTCGTGAACGACGACGTCGTCGAGCCACGACCAAGTCGGCGCCAGGCCCTGCTGCGGCTGCCCGTCCGCCTGCGCGACGAGGCGGCCGTCCGCGCCGAACAATTTGAACGAAACGTTGAGCGCGTCTGCACGATTGACGGCGCCGCGACGTGACCACTGTGCGCGGAAGCACAGGCGTTCGCCGTCCGGGCGCAGCCAGTCGACGACGTGGGCGCGGATGCCGTTTTCGAAAAGTGCGACGTGTGCCTGCGGCGCATTCGGCGCGGTGTCGACCACGGTCGGCCCGACGAGTGTGACGCCGGGCCCCGTCTTGCCGGCGACGAACGCTTCGTTCGTCGCGGTGCTCCAGCCATCCGTTGGCGTGAGCATCAGCAGCAGCGGGCCGGGCAGGGCGTCGCGCGGCGCGACGTGCGTGCTGACGAGCGTCGCGGCCGGGCTGCGTTCGCGTCCATGTTTGAACAAATCGAAGCGCGGGCTGGACGACGGCAGTTCCTGGACGAGCTCGAGCGGCGCCTCGGCGTCGCGCCAGCGCAGCGTCAGCGTGAACGGGTCGC
>JBIIIA010000399.1:0-3434 GCA_044235195.1 Thermoflexales bacterium | reverse complement strand
CCAGCGGCCAGACGTCGTACACCGCGACCGTGCCCAACGGCACCTCGTCGGTGACGGTGGCGGCGATCTCGCCGGATGCCGGCGCGGTGGTGAGCGTGACGGCGACGCCGGGCGGCTGCGTCGCCGGCGTGTGCCAGCTGCAGGTGGGCGTGAACACAGTGACCGTCCGCGTCACGACGCCGGACGTCATCGTGGCGCGCGCGGCCGCCGGCCGGGCGACCACCGAGTACGTGATTACGGTCACGCGCCTTGCGGCGACGCCGACGGAGCACAAGGTGTATGTGCCGCTGGCGCTGCGCAATCATCAGCAATAAGATTCTGCGGAACGGGATCGTTATCTCGAATGGATAAACCGCGAATCACGGCATCGCCCGCAGCCCGAAAGGCGGCGGGCGATGCCGTGATTCGCGGACTCCACTTGGGATTCGGACACTCTCCACAAAATCAACTATGTCCATGACACGCTATGCCCAGGTAATCGGAATCCGGCCGGAGCGGCTGGAGGTGTACAAGCAGCTGCATATGGCAGTGTGGCCGGCGGTGCTGGCCAAAATCCATGAATGCAACATGCGCAACTACTCGATCTTCCTGCTCGACGATCACACGCTCTACGCCTACTTCGAGTATGTCGGCGACGACTTCGACGGAGATATGGCGAAGATGGCGGCCGACCCGATGACGCAGGAATGGTGGGCGATTTGCTCCCCGATGCAGACGCCGGTGGTGGAGGCTGCACCGGGCGAGCGCTGGCACAACATCGTGGAAGTTTTCCACCTCGCGTAGAGCGCCGGCTCCCGGACACCGGGAGCCGGCGCAATCACACGAAGAAAAGCGGATTCGCACGCGCGGTCGCTCGTCGACGGACGAGATTAAAACTCCGCGCTCGGGTCCACCTTGAAGCTGTCTCCGATCTCGTCGAGTTTGTCGGAGTTGGCGTCGGCGAATTCCACCGGCAGCACGATGCGCAGGTAGCTGTAGGCGTCACCGTGTTCCTGCAGGAGCATCACGCCGACGACCGGGATCTCGTTTTTGTCCTTGTCGGTGATCGTGAACGTGAAGACCTTGCTGGCGGCGTCATCGCTGCCTTCCGCGTCCTGTCCCTCGTAATTTTCGACGTTCTTCTCGATGGCGGTGGCGACGGTCTCGTCGAGCTTGGCGATCAGATCTTCCTCGCTCAGGTCATCGCCGTCGGTCTTGTAGACCTCGACCATGACGAAGCTGACGCCGTCCGGATTTTCGAACACGACGACGACTTCTCCCTCGTTCTCGCTGCGATCGTCGACCGTCCATCCCGTCGGGTAACTGATGGCGAACGCGCCGTTCGGGTGCTCGTAGCCTTCGAGTTCGGTGATCAGCTCGGAGGCGGTGGTGGCCAGGCGGAAGGAGTCCAGCAGGGCGAGGCTGGCCTTCTTGTTCTTCGCGTACTGATCCGTCGGCATGACGAGGGCGACCACCGCGATGCGATTTCCGGCGTACGACATGATCGCATCGCCGGTCATCGCCGTCTTGTTGAATTCGAATTTGAAGTTGAGCGATGCGTGCGAGGCGTCCAGCTTTTTCGCGGTGCTCGCCGAGTACTTCTTCATATCCGAATAGCGAGACTTGATGACGCGGGTCAGGCCGGAGGCGAGCTCAGCCGCCGTCCATTCCTCGTCGGTATCACCGACGTCGACGCGCAGCGCGGCGAAGCCGGTTTTGTCGACGAACTGCACCACGATGTCGCCCGATTCGGATTCCTTGGAGCGATCCTCGAATTTCCAAGCGGACGGGTATTCGATGGAGAAAAGATTTTCCTCGTAGGTGTAGGTTTTGGTTTTGCCGAACGTGATCGGCTTGCTGCCCTGCGCCGTGGCCGGCGCCGTTGCGATCAAAGTCGAAATGGTCAACGCAAGTGCTGCAGCGAAACGTAGGTGAACAGTATTCATCGGTTCCTTCCTTTTCGCGGCTGCTCGTTCCTGCAAGAACGTGCATTCCATGGAATGGGCAGCCAACGTGTGGTGAAAGCATGACGACATCGTGACGGCGTCATACGAACGGTCCTAATTTTCGCATCGATTGCGCAGACACAGGTTGCCGAATGCCGATAGTATGCGGCATTCGGCGGCGCGTGTCCCCCGACGAATGGACATTTCGGGGTGGTGCTCTTTGCCGACGACTACGCCGACACCCTGCGCAGGGCGGCCTCGGCCTGCGAGAGTTCGTGGCGCAGGCCGACGCGCCGGTAGAGATCGACGGCTTCGGTGTAGGCGGCGCGGGCAGGCGTGCGTTCGTTGCGCAGTTCGGACAGCCGGCCTTCGAGAAAGACCACGTCCGGTATGTGGCGATCGACGTTGTTGGACATGACGAACATGCGGCAGTCGCGGACGTTGTTCTCGATGTCGACGCCGCATTCCCCTTCGGCCATGAGCATGCGCAGGTAGCTGAGCTGCAGCGCGACGCGCGCGCGCAGATGGAGCTCGGGGTCGCTGGCTTCCATCGTTTCGCGCAGCAGTTCGGCGGCGGCGAAATTTTCCCCCTTGAGTTCGAGGCAGGCGGCGAGCCACTTGACGGTGACCATGCGGGTGGTCTGGCTGATGCCTTCGACTTCGAGCAGGGCGCGCCATTCCTTTTCGGCTTCGTCGATGTGATCGGCGGCGAAATATGCCGTGGCCAGGGCATGGCGGTAATCGCCGATGCCATCGATGCCCACTTCGCTGTGCGCGACGATGTTCTGCATGCGCTCGATGAGCGTCTGCGAATCGGTGAGTTTGCCGATGCGCGACAGGCGCTGCACGTGGTACGACAGCCAGCGCAGCTCCTCGCGCGGCTGAGCGAGCACGCGCGACGCTTCGGCGGCCAGCAGGTTGATGTTCGGTTCGCGATTGAGCAGACCGCGCACGTAGCAGTAGTAGCCGATGCCCTGGATGAGATTCAGGACCTTGTCGATTTTGCCCTGGCGCTGCGCCCAGACGATGGCGTCGTGCAGAATTTCGCGCTCGGGATCGAGCAGCTTGAGGCGCGCCAGGTCGTTGCGGCAGTAGCCGACCTTGCCGGCCAGGCCGATGAGCCAGTCGAGGGCGCGGTTGTGCGCGGCGAGTTCGAAGTCGCGGCTCTTGCGAATTTCCGACGTGGCGAAGGCGCGCACCAGCGGATGCAGCGAGTAGCGCGGGGTGTGATCGAGATTCGACTGCCAGATGTCGAGCATGGACAAGTCGACGAGCTGTTCGAGGGCGCGATGGAAGGCCATCGAGCGCACGTCGGCGGTGGCGGCGAGCGCGTCGGGGTCGGCGCTGGGGCGGAAGAGGGTGGCGGCGAGCAGCACGCGGCGCGCGGCTTCGTCGAGCAGCGACCAGTTGGTTTCGAAGAGCAGGGAGAAGCATTCGCCCTGCGCCGTGCGCAGATCGTCGATGACCTGCTGCAGCGTGTGGCGCGAGAACTTCAGGTTGCCGAGCGCC
>JBIIIA010000073.1:0-11194 GCA_044235195.1 Thermoflexales bacterium | reverse complement strand
AACACTCTTTTCTCACTCCTCTTTTCTCACTCCTCTTTTCTCACTCCTCTTTTCTCACTCCTCTTTTCTCACTCCTCTTCCCTCTTTCCTCTTCCCTCTTCCCTATTCCGCCTGCACGGCCACGCCGTTCGGGAAGAACACCACCCCGATGCCGGAGCGAATCACCAGATAGCGCGGCATCGACGGGTTCGGCTCGATCTTGCGGCGCACCCGGTAGATCAGCTCGTGCAGGCTGTCCTTGTCGCGCATGCCGCCCCAGACGGCGTTGATCACCTCGTCGTACTCGCACACGTCGCCGACGTGATGCGATAAATACTTCAGCAGGCGATATTCCGTGCGCGACAAGCTCACCGGCAGGCGCTCGCCGTCGCGCCAGATGACGGCGCTTGGGCTGATCCAGATGCCTTGCTGGCGCGGAGGCTGCGGCTCGGCCGCCGGCGCCACCGGCACCATCATCTGTGGCGAGACGCCCGTGCTGCGCACGGATTCGAGCGCGCCGCCGGAGGCCGATGTCTCCACGATCAGCTTCAACGTGTAATCGAAGCTCGTGCCGATCTGGATCCGGTCGTTGCTGTACAACGGCACCTTCGACCGATTCACCAGGCGCCCGTTCACCACGGACCCGTTGCGGCTGGTGTCTTCGAGATACCACTGCCCGTTCTCCAGGGTCAGCACAGCATGCTCACGTGACGATTGCACGTCGTCGATCCGAATCAGGATGTCGTAACGCCCAGACACCGATCGGCCGATGCGCACGACCGTCTCCCGCAGAATGATTCGCTCGTTGGGTGTGATGTTGGACTGCAAGAAAGCAGCTTGCAGAGAAGGAACGGACTCGGGAGCCATGGCATTTATTCTAATCGATATCTAAGTCCGCTAAATCCGACGAAAGTTGCATCGGCCTATGCTATAACTCTGCTATGAGCGCTCCAGACGCCCACAATCCGACGCCCGATTCATCCGACGGCCGTGAACTCGTGGATCTTCTCCTCGTCGACGGCTTCGTCGTCTGTATGGACGACGCCTACACCCAGCATCGACGCGGTTCGGTAGCGGTGCGCGACGGCGCCATCGTCGCTGTCGGGCCGGCCGAGGACATCGCCGCCCGCTTCGTCGCCGAGCAGACGATCGACTGCCGCGGCTGCGCCGTCCTGCCCGGCCTGATCAACACGCACACGCACTTGCCCATGACGCTCCTGCGCGGACTGGCGGACGACCTGCGGCTCGACGTCTGGCTGTACGGCTACATGATCCCGGTCGAACGCCGCTTCGTGTCGCCCGCCTTCGTGCGCCTCGGCACGCAGCTGGCTGCCGCCGAGCTGATTCGCAGCGGCGTGACCTGCGCGAACGACATGTATTACTTCGAGGATGCCATCGCCGAAACCCTCGCTGAAATCGGCCTGCGCGCGCTGTGCAGCCAGTCGATCATGCAGTTCCCCACGCCCGACGCCGCATCCTCCGACGAGAGCCTGGCCTTCGTGGAGAAGTTCATCGAAAAGTGGAAGTCGCATCCGCGCATCGTGCCGGTGATCGCCCCGCACGCGCCGTACACCTGCAGCGGCGAACTGCTGCAGGCCTGCGCCGAGATCGCCCAGCGCCACGACGTGCCGCTGCACATCCACATCGACGAGACCGAGGCCGAGGCCAACGACTGCAAGCGCCAGCACGGCATGAGCTCGGTGAACTGGATCAAGAAGAACGGCGTGCTCGAGGCGCGCACGATCTGCGCGCACTGCGTGTGGATCGACCGCAACGACATGCGCGTCCTCAAGAACGCCGGCGCCAGCATCAGCCACAATCCGCAGGCCAACCTCAAGCTCGCCAGCGGCATCGCCGACGCCGTCGGCATGCTGGAGATCGGCGTGCTCACCGGCATCGGCACCGACGGCCCGGCCAGCAACAACGACCTCGACCACTTCGAGGAGATGCGCACCGTCTCGCTGCTGGCCAAGGGCAGCACGCGCAACCCGCTGGCCATCCCCGCCCGCACCGCGCTGCACATGGCCACGCTCGGGGGGGCGCGCGCGCTGCACATCGGAAACCGCACCGGCTCGCTCGAGCCCGGCAAGCGCGCCGACGTCATCGTCCTCGATCTGGCCAAGCCGCACGCCACGCCGCAGTTCTCGGCGCTCGACACCGAGGGCGGCGCGATCTACACGCAGATCGTCTATTCCGCCAAAGCCGCCGACGTGCGCGACGTGTTCGTCGACGGCCGCTGCCTGATGCGCGAACGCGCGCTGCTCACCCTCGACGAGGCCGCGGTTCGCGCACAGGCCGACGCCGTCGCCGCTGAAATTCACGGCTTCCTCGCCGAACGCGAGGGCGACGTGCTGCGCAAGCTGGCCGCCATCGGCGGCGTGCAGCAGCAGGAAGCGTTCGAAGTGCAGGTCAAGGCGCGCGACGTCGACGCCGAGGCGATCAGGGCCGCGATCGAAGGCGATCCGAGTTTCCAGATCGTGCGCCATGTGCACTACCGCCAGTACGACACGTACTTCTACTTCGAAAACGAGGAGTCGCGCCTGCGCTATCGTGAGGACGTCACCGTCGACGCCCAGGGCAAAGTCACCGGCTCGCGCTATCGGCTGACGCTCGTCAGCGGGCAGACCGAGCGCGAATTCCCGCACTCGATCCTGCTCTCGCGCGTGCGCTATTTCTCGTCGGCCGACCGCAGCCTGCGCTTCTACCGCGAGTATTTCCGCCCGATGCGCGAGACCGAGGTCGAGAAGGATCGCCTGCGCTGGGAGGTGATGTACGAAGACGAACCGATGTTCATCAACATCGATCGCATGGTGTCACCGGCGCGCGACGGCGTCTTCCTCGAAATCAAGAGCCGCACCTGGAGCCTGCGCGACGCCGAGCGCAAGGCGGCCACCATCGCCAAGATGCTGGCCCGCTTCGGCGTGCCGGATGAAGCGGTGCTGCGGCAGGAGTACGTCGGAATTGCGGAAGAGGGGTCGAAGTCCGGAATTCGCCTCACCCCCTGACCCCCCCTCAGGGGGACACGTGGCGGCAATATCCCTCTCTTCGCCGAGATTTCGCGCGCATATCGCTACTTTCTCGACAAAAACGCAAGCGAAATCGAGGGGGAGAGGGGACAAGGGGTGAGGCGTAGGCGACGGTGAAATTTCGCCCCAAACGGCGGATGCCCTCCCCGGGCGGGCGGTGACTCGCATCCGGTAGAATCCCCCCTTATCGCGGGCGGTTAGCTCAGTCGGTCAGAGCGTCTGTCTTACACACAGAAGGTCACAGGTTCGAGACCTGTACCGCCCATGGCGTCAGCCTGCTCCGAGCCGCACGATCTTCTCGCGCCCCTTGCGCACGAACTCCGTGGCGTTGCAGGTGTCCACTACCGCGCGGCTGGCCGACACCACGTGCGCGTAGTCGATCGCGCGGTGCCCGGTCACGATCACCACGCAGTCCATCTTCGCCAGCAGCGCATCGCTGAGCGGCTGCGACAGAAACTCACGCGGCTCGCGCTGGAACACGTCGCCGCCGATGGTGAACCGCGACACGTACGGATCGTGATACTGCACCCGCGCGCCGCGCCGCAGCAGCAGCTCCATCACGCGCTCGGCCGGCGAGTTGCGCGCGTCGTCGACGTCGCGCTTGAACGCCACGCCCAGCACCAGCACGTTCGCATCCTTGACGGAAATGTGATTCTGGCTCAACGCTTGCGCCGCGAGGTCGACCACGTGGAACGGCATCGACTGATTGACCTCCGCCGCCAGCTCGATGAACTTGGTGTAGAAGTCGAATTCACGCGCCTTCCATGACAGATAGTACGGGTCGACGCCGATGCAGTGCCCACCGACGCCGGCGCTCGGCGTGAACGGCATGAAGCCGTACGGCTTGGTCTTGGCCGCGCCGATGACTTCCCACAGGTCGATGTCCATGCGCTCGCACAGCAGCGCCATTTCGTTCACCAGCGCGATGTTGACCGAGCGAAAAATATTTTCCAGCAGCTTGGTCATCTCGGCCGTGCGCGGCGACGACACCTCGACCACCGGGGCGCCGATGCGCTTCAAGAGATCGGACGCGCGCCGCGTCGACGTCGCATCGATGCCGCCGACGACCTTCGGCGTGTTCGTCACTGTCCAGTCGCTGCGACCGGGGTCGATGCGCTCGGGCGAAAACGCCAGATCGTAGTCGCGGCCGGCGCGCAGTTCGCCGCGTTCGAGGATCGGCTGCACGATCTCCTGCGTCGTCCCGGGAAATGTCGTGCTCTGCAGCACCACCATCTGGCCGCGCTGCAGATGCGGCGCGATGCCCTCGGCCGCCGCCACGATGTACGACAAATCCGGCGCGCGCATGGCGTCGAACGGCGTCGGCACGCAGATGAACATCACGTCGACGTCGGCCAGCCCGGCGTAGTCGGTGGTCGCCTGCAGCATCTTCGACTGCACCAGCGCCGCCACGTCGTCGCTCGACACATCGAGGATGTAGCTGCGCCCTTCGTTCAACTGGCCGACCTTGCGCGCGTCGACGTCGACGCCGAGCACCTGCAGCCCAGCGCGCGCGAACGACACCGCCAGCGGCAGGCCGACGTAGCCCAGACCGATGACGCCTACGCGCCGGTCTTCTCGGAGGAGGGAGCGCGCGTCGCTTCCCAGTCGATTTGCTTTAGCTTCCATGGTCCGAACTCCATCAACCACAAAAAGAAGGCGGCGGCTCCCAGCAGCACGCCGACGATCAGCACATTCGTCCACCAGTCGGATGCGGAGGCGATCACCGCCGCAATGCCGCATGCGCCGCAGACGAGATACAAAATCAGCACCGCTTCACGCTTGGTGTAGCCGTTGTTGGCGATGCGATGCGAAACGTGATCGCGCCCGGGCGTCGTCAGCGGATTCTTGCCGCGACGCAGCCGCGAGATGCTCACCAGCGTCGTATCGAACAGCGGCAGCAGCAGCACGATCACCGGCGCCAGCCACGACACACTGGTGTCCTGGCCGACGAAGCGCAGCTTGATCGCGATGCACGACAGCAGAAAGCCGAGGAACATGCTGCCCGAATCCCCCATGAACACGCTGGCCGGATTCAGGTTCCAGAACAGGAAGCCGGCGCACGCGCCGAGCACGGCGGCGCTCAGCAGCGCCACCAGCGTCTGTCCGTTCAGCACGGCCAGCACGAGAAAGAACGCCGACACGACCGCACAGATGCCGCCGAGCAGCCCGTCCATGTTGTCCAGAAAGTTCATGGCGTTGGTGATGCCGACGATCCACAGCACCGTCACCACCGCATCCAGCGCCACGCTCTGAAAGAGCTGGATGCGAATGCCGAAGTACCACGCGAACCCGGCGGCCGCCAGCTGCACCACCAGCTTGATGTAGGCGTTCAGCTGAAACCGGTCGTCCACCAGACCCAGGAACGACATCAGCGCCGCCCCAGCCAGAATGCCGCCGAGCTGCATGAACTCGCCGCGCGAGCGCAGCAGGATCGTCATCACGATCACCGCCACGAAGATCGCCGTGCCGCCCATGCGCGGCACCGGACGGTTATGCACGTCGCGCGTGCGCGGCACCGCCATCACGCCCAGATGCGGGGCCAGCCACTTGCTGACCGGCGTCAGTGCGATCGACAGCACCAGCGCGCCGAGAAAAAGGAGAACCAGCGTCGAGTCCATGCGTCGTCTCTACTTGCGTCTGCGATGATGAGGTCGCCGGCCTCAGCCGCCGATCTGCACCAGCAGCTGCTCCATGCCCGGCTTCTGGTCCGCCGGCGCCAGCTCGAGCGCGCGCCGCGCGGCCTCCATCGCCTTGTCCTTGTTCGCCGTCTCGCGGTACAACAGCGCCAGGTTGCGCCACGCCGACCAGTCCTGCGCATTCAGCTGCGTCATCGTCTCAGCGTACTTCACCGCTTCCTGCGGCCGGCCAAGCTGCTGCTGCGTGATCATCAGCTGTCCGATCACCTGGGCATTGTTCGGATTGAGCTTGTGCGCCGCCTCGAGCTCGGGCACGGCCTTCTCGGCCAGCGCGCGCCACTGTGGCTCGATTTCGGCGATGGTCGCCTTGGCGGCATCGATGCCGGCGGTGTCCGTCGGCGCCGTCGACGCCAGAAGCTGCTGCGCCTCCAGGCGCTGCCGATTCAGCGGATCAGCCTGCGCCAGGTAGACATTGGCGCGCAGCAGCCGTGTGTTGTCGAATTTCTTGTCGAGGCCGAGCGAAACATCGAGCTTCTCCTGCGCCAGCGCATACTCACCGCGCTGAATGTACAGGTTCGCCCACTCGTTGAACAACTGGGCGTTGTTCGGGCTGAGGTTCGTGGCCGCGCGATATTCCTTGACCGAATTCGTATAGCGACGCTCCTTCTCCGCCGGATCCTGCACGACCGAAACCGTCTGCAGCCACATGCGCGCCAGGTTGGCGCTGTGGTCGGTGTTCAACGGGTTGATCGTGCGCGCTTCCTCGAGGATGATCTTCGCCGCGTTGAGCAGGTCCTGCTGACCCATGCCGGCCGACGGCAGCGCGTTCACCCCGCGCGGGCGATTCCAGTTCACGGCGCCGTCGTCGATCACCTTCAGGAAGGTGTCGGTCTCGGCGATCTTCTCCGACTTCATCTCCGGCTGCGGATGGCTGCGCGCCTTTTCGAGCAGCGCCCGACCGAGCCACAGATAGTAATAGTCCTCGTTCGGCGCCAGCTGAATCGCGCGCCGATGATGCTCGATCGCCAGGTCCCAGCCCTGCACCGGCAGGCCGGAGTTGCTGAGCAGGCGCGAGCCCTGCTGGTCCCACGGGCTGGCCTGCTTGTAGACGATGTCGGCCTGAATCGGCTGCAGGTTGCTCTGCGCGATCATGATCAGCGCCGCCGGCGCACCGATCAGCGCCACCAGCAGGCTGAACACATTCGCCATCCCCTTCGGTGGATTTCCCACGCGCTCACTGCGCAGAAGCTGCGCGCCGACGAAGATGATCACGCCGATCAGCACGTAGACGTAAGACGGGAAAGCCGCCAGCTGCTCGGCGATGCCGAGGATGTTGTCGACGGAATTCTGGCCGCTGGAGATGAACGCCACCAGGCGGCCGGCGATGAACGTGCCGAACGCCACCCAGATGAACAGCGCGACCGACGCCACCAGCGCCGCGGCCGGCCACACGTTCTGTGGATTGTCCTGCAGCCCGCCCTGCAGATGCATCTCCGCGACGAGGATGGTCGTGCCGAGAGCCAGCGTCGCCAGGCACATGAACAGCACGCCGAGGCTGGTCTCGATGGCCGAACGCGCGCCGGCCTGCACCGGCAGCTCGGTCAGCGAACGCAGGAACAGCTCGCCGGGATTGAAATAGCGCGAGATGTTGTTCGTGAAGTCGAACGCCAGGACGCCGAGCACCAGCCCGAGCACCACGCCGGCCGCCGCCGCCGGGGCGAACCAGGCCGGGAACGTGCCCCGCGCCGTCGTCGCTCGTCGCTGCTGGCGCGATACTGCCGCCTGCGCCGCGCGGCGCTCCTTGCGCGTCGTCGCCGTCTCACTCACCACGGCCGCCGTCGGCGTCGGAACTACGGCCGCCACCGCCTCGACCGCCTCGGCGCGCGTCTGCATCATTCCCGTGCCCACCACGACGAGCACGCCGATCAGCACCCAGAAATGGGTGCGCGTGCTGGCGATGGCGATGCCGGTGTGAATCTCGACGAAGTGCGCCACCACCGTGGCGATGATGGCGATCAGCAGCATCTGATCGCGCACCGGCAGCGCCGAGTGCACTTCTTCTCCTTCCCGGCGCCGGGCATTCAGCACGGCGCTGACGATCAGGAAGATCGCCAGGCCGAGCGCAATGCCGCCCGCTACGCCCACGCCGAACAAATTCGCCGACCCGGTCGCGACGAAGTAGCCACCCACCGAACCGCCGCCGAGCACCCACAGCGCGATGAACAAAATCCGCTCGAATCGGCTGACGATCAGGCCGATCCATACGAAGCCGAAGTACAACACGCTGCCGAAGAGCAGCATGTACGCCAGAAAGCCGAATGCGCCGGTGATCACCAGCGAATCCCACGTCTCGTTGTGGCTGCGGTCGGGCGAGGCGTTGCGCGCCTCGATATTCGCCAGCGCCGGCGGGTAAAACCGGTTGTAGGCCACGTACATCGATTCCGGCCCGTAGCCGATCAGCGGCCGGATCGCATTCCACTGATCGGGCGAGCCGTCCGGGTTCTGAATCGGCTCGTGCGGCGCCACCAGCTTCGCCGAACCTTCCCAGATCAGCACGCGCACCACGTTCGTGCCGTCCGTCGTCTGCATCACGCTGGACAGGCGGCTGAACATCGGCACGTTCGTGCGCAGCGAATTCGCCAGCGCGCCGGTCTTGTCGAAGTTCAGCCAGATCAGAAACGCCAGACCGGCCAGGCCGAGCAGGATCGAGCCGGCCGTGAATCCGAGGCGCAGTCTGCGCCGTCGAATCAGCTGCACCATCAGCAGCAGCATGAAGAAGATGCCCGCCAGCCAGCCCAGCTGCGGGCCGCGCGAACCGGCCAGCACGCCCACCACGAACAGGTTGACGAGCGCAATGACGATGTACACGCCGGCGCGCACCAGATCGGCGGCGCGCGGTTTGTCCGAGCGAAAGACGGCTACGAACGACTCGACGATCTTGTAGATCGTCAGGAAGAACGCCATGATCAGGTACGCCGCCACGAAGATCGAGTTGCCCATGTTGGAGGCCACGCGCTCCACCGTGTCGCCGCCCCACGGCAGCGGATCGATCTTCATGCGCTGCAGCACGCCGTATATGGCCACCGGCAGCGACGTGATGATCACCACCGCCAGCAAGCGCTCCAGCTGCGCCCGCGTACGCAGTCCCTGCAGCACCATGAAAAACACCACGATGTAGCTGAATGTGGTGTACGTCCCCTGCAGGCGCTGATACGAGCCCAGCAGGCTGGTGCGCGGCGCCACCGACAGCGCCGTGCTGATGAGATACACCACCACCATCAGCAGCGTCGGGATCACCAGCGGCGTCCGCAGCGTCACCCGCCGGTCGCGCAGCGGATTGCTTCGCTCTTCGACCAGCTTCACCAGCCAGGCCAGCGCCATGACGATGGCGATCGAGCGCAGCGTGGTCAGCTTGTCCGGCTCGAACACGCGGCTCGAGTAAATGTTGAAGAACAACGGCACGACGATGATGGCGGCCAGCCAGCCCATCTCGATGACGCGATCGCACCACACGCTCAGCCGGCTGGCCGGCGCGATGGTCGCGGTCGTCTGCGATGGGGATACGGGTGCGGCTGCGACGGCTGCCGCTGCGGAAACGTTCTGCATAAGATGGTTGTGATGACCGTGCCGGGCGCTGCAGGCGCACTTTTCACCGGCGAGGAAATTCTGAAGGATTCTAGCGGAGCCGGACGTTCTGCGGCTATCGCCCCTTTGGGCGATTCCGGTGCGGTATCATCCCTGTTCGCATTCAAGGCAATCATTATGAGCAAGAGCCTGGTGGACGCAACCGCACATTATTTGAAAACGCATGAATGGGCCCGTCCGGCGGGCGATGAAATCGTGGTCGGCATCAGCGACCATGCGCAGCAGGCGATGGGCGACCTCGTGTACGTCGAACTGCCGCGCGTCGGCGAGAGCATTGCCGCCGGCGAACGCTTCGGCGTCGTCGAATCGGTGAAGGCCGCGTCCGATGTGTACATGCCGGTCGCCGGCGAAGTCGTCGCCGTCAACGGTGCGCTGGAAACGGCCCCCGACGACATCAACCGCGATCCGTACGGCAGCGGCTGGATGATCCGCGTGCGTCCGACGAACCCGGCCGACCTCGCCGCGCTGCTGGATGCCACGGCATATCGGGCGCAGCTCGATGCCGAGGAAGCATGAACTACATCCCGAATACGCCGGACGAGCAGCAGCGCATGCTGCACGAGATCGGCGTACAGTCCACGGCGGATCTCTTTCACGCCGTCCCGGAGCGCCTGCGCTTCCCGCGGCTGCACCTGCCCGAGCCGCTCACCGAGATGGAAGTCATGTGGGAGCTCGGCGCGCTCTCGGATGCCAATGCCGACGCCGCACACCACGCCTGCTTCCTCGGCGCCGGCGCCTACCACCATTACGTGCCGTCGCTGGTGGATCACATGATCCGCCGCGGTGAATTCCTGACCGCCTACACACCCTACCAGCCCGAGGTGTCGCAGGGCACGCTGCAGGCGATCTTCGAATTTCAAAGCATGATGGGCGCGCTGACCGGCATGGAGATCAGCACCGCCTCGCACTACGACGGCGCCACCGCCTTCGCCGAGGGCGTGCTCATGGCGGTGCACACCACCGGCCGCCGCAAGGCGCTGGTGTCGCGCTGGGTGCACCCGCACTATCGCGCCGTGCTGCGCACCTACACGCAGTTCGGCGACGTGGAAATCATCGAGTTCGACGACCTTGCCGCCACGAACAGCGGGTTGGTCGACTACGCCTGCGTGGCGCTCGCCTCCCCGAATTTCCTCGGCGAGCTGGCCTCCCCCGACGACCTGCGCGCGCTCGCCACGCGCGTTCACGCCGCCGGCGGCCTGCTCGTCACGGCCGTGAACCCGATGGCGCTCGCCGTGCTGACGCCGCCGGCGGAATTCGGCGCCGACGTCGTCGTCGGCGAAGGACAGCCGCTCGGCATCCCGCTCAGCTTCGGCGGCCCCTACCTCGGCTTCTTCTGCACGAAGCGTGAATTCATGCGCCGCATCCCCGGCCGCATCGTCGGCCAGACGGTCGACCGCAACGGTGAACGCGGCTACGTGCTGACGCTGAAAACCCGCGAGCAGGACATCCGCCGCGAAAAAGCCACCAGCAACATCTGCACCAACCAGGGGCTGATGGCGCTGTGCGCCTGCGTCTATATGAGCGTGATGGGCCGCAGCGGGCTGCGCCAGGCCGGCGATCTGTGCTACCAGAAGGCGCACTACGCCGCCGATCGCATCGCCGCCCTGCCCGGCTACGCAGTGCGCCGCACGCACCCGTTCTTCCACGAGTTCGTTGTGCGCACCCCGCGCCCGATTCGCGAACTGAACGAGCGCCTGTTCGCCGAACATGACATCATCGGCGGCTACGACCTCGGCGAGGCGTATCCCGAACTGGCCGGCCACATGCTGTTGTGCTGCACCGAGACGAACACGAAGGACGAGATCGACGCGCTGGTGGAAGCACTCGGCGCAATGTAACAGGACAGTGAGTCGGATGATCGTTGGAGTCCTCGAATCACGCCGTCGTGCGCCCGCCGCCCGGAGGGCG